>UQYK01000097.1 GCA_900545285.1 uncultured Ruminococcus sp. | reverse complement strand
TCATCCGGTTGTTCCAGATGTCATAGTCGGCGCAGGCGGTGGCATCGGGCCGCTGGGCGTAGATCATCAGCTGGTCTGCAAAGGGGTACTTGTACAGCCGGGATGCGGTGGTCAGGTAGTCCGTCCAGCTTTCCCAGTATCGGGTCAAGCCGTTGGCCGTGCGCTGGGCAAGGGCGAGATATTCTTCGGTTTTGCTTGGCATAGCGTTCCTCCCTTCAATCTCGTTGTAAACAAAAAAGCGAGCGGCCTTTTCAGGTCACTCGCTTATGGAATCTATGGTAGTTTATAGCATGAATGGAAGCATTCTATCAAGCCCACTTTTTGCGGGTTATGAAAAAATTTCGGAACAATGCCCTATGACATTATCCCAGTTGACAACCATCGACAAACTGAAAGTCGTCATCGTATTCCTGTTATATAAGGTTGATCGTCGTTTCATCAAAATTCTTAATACTGAACATTGTGCACCACTCTACATCATCCCGAACCGGCTCAAAGTGCAGTGCTGAGCAAGCAGCATAAAGCCTGCCTTGTGATTTTTCTCCAGTCATAATCACTGTTGGTCCGTCAGCTCCACCGATAATGCCTACGCAAGCATTATTTTGGGTTTCCGGCGTGAAGGAGTCTCCCTCCACAGCAATTTCCATAGGCTTATCTCCATCGCAGCAATCACAAATCGAGATATCTTCCTCCGATTCAGGGAAAAGCGTATAACGCATGACGGTAAAATGTGTCGGATAAACCCAGCGGTCAGAACCGAAACACTTTTGAGGAATTGTTTGTTGCTCTATTTCCTGCACGGTCAATGTATAGTTTGTTCCGCTGACCGGATGGAGGAAAGAAAACGAATCACCGGGAGCGTGTGTCTGGAAATGTGGTCCCGGCACACGGCATGGCCGTTGCTCCATCGTAAGGGAGAGGGATTTTATTTCAGGACGGCGTTTGCTTGTCCACGGAAATGCCGCCCGAAAAATCATCCACCCATAGGATGTATCCAAATCATAGTGTTCCAATGCCCACTTTGCTTCCGCTTCATTGATCACCCCGTCTGGCAAACATGGATTAAAGACCACGGAACAGCCGTGGGAGGTCAGCATTGTTTTCCCGTTCAATTCCAAACGAGGAATAAAGTCAAGACAAAGTGGATTTTCTAAATCTATTTGCAGTTGCTGCTCCTGCGTGAAGTATTCACAAGAGTCGTTTTCGGGGTGTAAATCCCATTTAGTCATGAACTTGCGAATGTCTTCCTCCGGGGTACGCATACAAAAGTCCACAACGAACCCCTTGCTGCACGAATACGCCGCAGGAATGATCCAATGATGCCCGGCCCATTCAAATTGCTGATTCAAGGGGACTTCTGTTCCGGCACGTTCTTTTCCCGAATGTCCCCAGAAGTTTCCCTCAAAGTAGACTTTCCACTCCGGGATAGCTGGTTTTGCGTTCTGGTCCACAACATCGTAATATTCTTTGGTGTACTTGATTTTGCTGTAATCAAAAGATGCCTGAAGCTCTTTGATATATGCCCATGGCCGCTCCATTGGCATCAGCTTTAATTTCGTAGCGACAAGCGCAAGGGTTTCCTGCTGCTCCTGCGTGGGAGGGTTGTCCTGTAAGAAGGTTTCAAATTGTGCCTTATCCCACATCCATGCCTGCTCCAATGCTGCCACATCGCCGCAGGCAAGCAGTAGCCGCAGAAAATCAGCGAAATTTTTTGCCAACGGATGAACATAGTTTGGAAATGTGTTCGCCGGGCTGACAGCAAAAACCATACCGCCAAAGCCACGAACAAAACAGAAGTGGATTCCATCCACACCGGTCCAACCAAATACAGACGCACCCTTTGGTGTGCAAAAATACGGTTCGTTATCTGTACGGCGTTCTACGCCTAAGGATGAAAGATCAATGTCAGTCTGTAATAATTTCTGAAATGTTTTGTCCATCGGCTGATCCTCTTAAACAGGAAGTTGGCAATTTCCTATACCTATGATTTCTTATCAAAGAGTTTGCATCATTTCAAGGATAATGCCATCCGGGTCTCTGAAATAAAAAGCTCGGCTC
>UQYK01000096.1 GCA_900545285.1 uncultured Ruminococcus sp. | reverse complement strand
GCAAAGCATCATACTGCTGCTGTGAGATTTCACCATTTGCAAGAGCCGTATTGGCTTGTTCTGCGGCAGTTTTTAGTACTTCCAGCTTTTCTTTGGTAGCTGTCACCGCATCGGCGAGGAGCTTGTGCTTCTGCGAGAGCAGTTCCGTGTTGGAAGGATCGAGCTTCAGCAGCTTCTGGACATCTTTCAGCTGTGTCTGTGTCCCCTTGATGTCCCGATTGACAACTTCCAGGGCTTTGGATAGCTTGGTGGTATCGCCGCCGATTTCTACAGTGATGCCCTTGATTCTATTAGCCATACAATCTCACCCCCTTATCAAAATTTATCGAAGTCACTCTGATCCGCTAACATATGATATTTGTATTCGTCATTCTCCCGTTCGGTGAACATATCATTCACGACTCCGATCGTGAGCAGATCAAGCTCTGAGAGGGACAGCCCGATCTGCACACATCGGAGAAGGAACAGGGGCGTTGTCATCGGGCGGTCAGTTTTTCGATGTTTTTTTTAGACTTGACCTGTGTTTCTACATTCAAGCCCCAGAGGTCAATCAGCTGTGGCAGGATTTCGTAAATGCTGAACGTGTTGAACTGTTCCAGCCATTCATCCGGAGAAGCCGGAATGGCTGCATCGGCGTGTTTTGCCATGATATAGGCGATGTTCTCAAATACCTCAAGGCTTTCAATGTCCAGTGCGGAAGATTTCTCTGTATTTTCTCCCACAGACTTTTGCAGTGCTGCAAAGTCCTGATAAATATCTCTGCGGAATTTCAGACGATACAGTCTGGGGACTGCCGCACTTGCCTTAAACGGCACATCAATCCCATCAATTGTAATATTTTTCTGAATTGCCATACTGCCACCTCCTTACGCTTTTACAGTGGTCTTGGAAGCCGTTCCGACTGCCGGTGTGTATACGTTCTTGTACCAGCCATCATAAGTAGAAGCATCTGTGGATTCACAGGTCTTTGCCTTTACCAGACCGTTCGGCAGTGCCGAAGCCTTGATGGAGATGGTTTCAGTCTTTACTTCCTTGCTGTCTTCGGTAGTCTGTCCCTCTGTTGCCGGACGGGAAGCGGAACAGCAATAGAGAACATGGCGAATCTTCCGCTTATCTCCGGTGAATTCAAACAGCAATGCAAACTGCGATACCTCATCATCATTTCGTTCCACCAAAACACCGTTGCTGTCCAGGATTTCTCCCAGAATATCTGTAGAGAAATCTGTAGGAATCAGGGCAATTTCCAAATCACCTTCATAGCCAGAATTGTTGGAAATTACGTAGTATACGATGTCATCGGCATAAAAATTTTCGTTTTCGCCGTTTGCATCAATGGAAATGGAAACCGCACCCGGCAGACGCACCGGATTCACATAGACTGGTGTCAGATTGGCTCCGCTGGCATCGGTTACCCAGTCCTTGATTTTAGCGTAATGTACATTGGTCAAACCGAATTTGACCTTGTTCTTTTTGTTTGCCATAGGACTTAAACCTCCGTTTCGTAAAGCACTTCATAGAGCCTTTCCGACTCTATCCATGCTTCTGTCTTGTTGTAAAAAATATGATGCTGCCTTAAAATCTCCTCCACACGTTCTTCCACTTCCGGTGATTTCTTATCCGTGTACAGTTCAATGTCCAGCTGTTTGAAGCTGTAATACATCGTATTATCCGCACCGAATGCATGCTCACCGGGAGAGAGAAACAGCAAAAAGGGCGGCTGTGGAGATTCTCCCTCAGCAAAATGGTGATATGCGAAAGGCAGCCCCGTTTCCTGCATCATTTCATGGATTTCTTCATAGGTCATGACAACGCCTCCTTTATGAGGTTCTCAAGCATTTCCGCACCCTTTTCTTCTGCAGGAGCAATATGCGGTTTTCCTGCAACGCGCCCACCGCCACGCTTGGCGTGACCATGCTCCAATAAATGAGCCAGCTGATAGCGGTTCTTGGAATAAACCGTCATTTGCAGAGAATGGCTGTTCTCGCTGACTTTTTTGGCTGTCCAGCTTTTTGCGTAAGCACCAGTGTCTTCCGGAGCATTTGAAGATATCTCTTTTCTAACTTCGGTTGCAGTTTTTCGGACTGCCTTTTTCACCTC
>UQYK01000095.1 GCA_900545285.1 uncultured Ruminococcus sp. | reverse complement strand
CTATGTACCCGGCTGCGCCGAGTACGTCGGAATAATCCTCCGTGGCGCAGCCTTTGATATACACCTGGCATTTCTGCTTGGTGCCATCAGTAGTAATATAAATTCGGTCAACAATCGAATGAACCAAAGTAAACAGAGCTTCAGGCTGTGCGTCCTTTGCAAACTCCTCAAAGGATAGCAGCCTTTTTTTCATGCCATTCAGTTCATGGATGAGATACTGATTTTCAGATTGTGTATCTTCCATTCGGCGCAGGGCAGCTTCGCGCTTTGCCAGCTCGTCCGTCAATTCCTTTATATCATCCTGGATAAAGCGTTTAAGGGCGTCATCTGCTTCACGCAGATTTCGTACCTGTGCGGCAATATCCGCATTTAAGCGTTCAATAGCCTTTTTGGTTTCCTGGTACTCTTTTTCGCTTTGGTCGGTACGGATCATGCTGGCAACCCTGTTCTCCAAAAGCTGCCGGTAATAGTCGGAATGTTCTTCTTGCAGGCTGGAGAGTGAGTGGATAACAAATTCATCCAGCGTTACACCCTCAACCCCTTTGAAGGTACATTCCTTTGCCCTCACCCCAGGGCAGGCATACTTGAAGCGGGGCTTGCCATTCGTCCAGCGATTAGATTCGGGCAGCACACGCAGCCGTTTTCCGCAAATAGGGCAATACATTAAGCCGGACAGCAGAGCATTGGTTTTTCTATGGGGCCGGTTATACTTTTCTGCAATCTCATCCAGCATATTTTGCGTTTCCACCCATTTCCGGGAGCTGATAAATCCCTCATGGCGGCCCACGGAAACAATCCATTCACTAATGGGTTTCCTGGTAAGAAGCTGTGAGAACTTGGGATTGAAAAAGGTGGAATCCTCATCCTCAACTTTCATCTGGTCGGTCTTGTTATAAGCTGTAAGCCCATGCTGACCATCAAAGTCTGACGGTTCTCCAAACAGGTTTCCGTCATGCTCCAGAAAATAGTTGTAGGAATATTCATCCGCCACGCAGTAGATTGGATTCCGCAGAATCAGCCGGATGGTGGATGTGGTAAACTTCGCGCCATGCTTCGTTTCATATTTCTCACTGATGATATTTGCCGTCTGCAAGAGAGAACGTGTCTCCCAGAAGGTGCCGTAGATTTCCAGTACAATCTCTTTTTCTTCCTGCACAGGGACAAGAAAACTGATGGCACTCTTGTTTTTTCCACTTCCCGTTGTCACACGTTGGGAAGAAAAGCCGGTCGGTGTTTTGCCGCCCAGCCAGCGCCCATCTTTCGCCAGCTCCATCAAGTTATCCTGGATACGTTCCGTGAGAATATCACGTTCAAATTCTGCGATAATGGCCAGCACCTGGATGATGATTTTGGATGTGCTGATCCGTGTATTGATATTGTTGGAGCAGACCAAAAGCGTCACATCGTGACGCTCGAAATATTCCAGCAGCCGCATGAGATCGGACGTTTTTCGGCTGATTCGGTCTAATTTGTAGCAGGCCACAGCCTTGATTTTCCCCATTTCAATGTCCCGGAGCAGCCTTTGAAAATCCGGGCGGTCGGAATAGTAGCCACTCAAGCCCTTGTCCTCATATCGGGCAAATTCGTAATCTTCCGGCAGGGAAAGCTGGTTGACCGCATAGTCGGCGCTTTGCTTAAACTGAACTCCAATGCTGTCCCCCTTATTCGTAATACGGGACTTTCTCGCATATATGGCCACCAATCTATCATCGATTCCCGTCTGGATTCTTGCCTTGCGTTTCATAATCAAATATCCTCCTTTCCAGGGCGATGAGTAAACCACCCTTTCTCCATTATTATAGGAACATCCTCATTTTTGCTCAAAGGTGCGATGATCCTCTTTCAGTGTGGAAAGCAACGCTTTTAATTCTTCCGCGTTCAAATCCCGCAATTCACGGGTTAAAAACTCGGCGCGTTTTTCAGCGAACTGGCGCAGGGATTGCTCGCTGTCTTTCCCAGTATGAAATACGATCTCCATCTGCTGTACCCCGGTCATGGACGGCGCTTTACAACCTCATAGTCAAAGCCGGGCCGCTGGCCGCAGTAGGTGCAGATGTCCTTTTCCACCCGTTCGGGGTGAACCCTGCGCAAATAATAAGAGCCTGTGCCGTAGAAGTTATTGGCACAGG
>UQYK01000094.1 GCA_900545285.1 uncultured Ruminococcus sp. | reverse complement strand
TCTGACGAAAAATTTGACGACGCATCTGTCGCACAATCTTTGTGCGGTATTGCCAATAACCCCTCTGTCAGCTAACGCTGACATCTCAGCACAAGGCACGTCCTCCGGCCGCCCTAAAGGGGAGCCTTTTGTATTTGCGTCCCTTTCATAGCAACTTGACACAGCGGAGAAAAACAGGTATAATAAAATAGTATTTTCTTGCAGGTGCAGTCTCACCTGCTTTTGAATGACTTTTTGTGGGAAAGTGAGATTTTTTGTATGAATATTGCGGTTGCTCAATCCGGTGGCCCGACCTGTGCCATCAATGCTTCTCTGGTGGGCGTGTTCCGGGAAGCGCTGAAACATCCGTCCATTGACGCGATTTTTGGCTCTGTCAACGGAATCGAGGGGATTATTCACGATCATCTGATTGATCTGAAAACCATGATTTCTACGAATGAAGACATGGAGCTGCTCCGGCAGACACCTTCTACTGTGCTTGGCTCCTGTCGGTATAAGCTGCCGGACTGGAAAGAGGACGAGTCTGTCTATCAGGATATTGTGTCCTGCTTAAAGCGACGGAAAATCGGTGCGTTTTTCTACATCGGCGGCAATGACTCCATGGACACGGTGCAAAAGCTTTCTGCCTACTGCAAGGAAAAGGATCTGGATGTCAAAATGATTGGCATTCCCAAGACCATTGACAATGATCTTTGCATTACAGACCACACGCCCGGATTCGGCTCTGCCGCAAAATATGTAGCTACCACCATGCAGGAAATCATTCGGGACAGCTCGGTTTACAGCATTCCTTCTGTGACAATTGTGGAAGTAATGGGACGGCATGCCGGATGGCTGACGGCATCCAGTGCTGTGCTCCACGCTTATGGAGAACCGGCGCCGCATCTGGTATATGTTCCGGAAACCCACTTTTCCGCAGAGCGTTTTCTCCGGGATGTTGAGCAGGAAATGGCAAAGCATAAGGCGGTAATTGTGGCAGTATCCGAGGGCGTTTCTGTTCCGGAGGGTGTGCAGTCCGGGCTGGTGGACAGCTTTGGGCACAAATATCTTTCCGGTATCGGAAAATATCTGGAACAGCTGGTACGGGAAAAATTGGGCTGTAAGGTGCGCTCCATTGAATTGAATGTCATGCAGCGCTGTTCCTCGCACCTCTGCTCCAAAACGGACATTGACGAGGCAGAGCAGATCGGTTCTGTCGGCGTACAGTGTGCACTCCGAGGCGAAACCGGCCGGGTTATGGTGTTCCGCCGGGTGCGGAATAAACCCTATACGGTTGCTATGGAACCGGCAGATGCTTCTCAGATTGCAAACCGGGAAAAATTCCTGCCCCGGGAATTCCTCACACCGGCCGGCAACAACATCAGTGATGCTGCGATGGAATATTTTCTGCCGCTGATTCAGGGCGAACTGAATCTGGCTATGCACGGCGGAATTCCGGCACACTTCACCATTCAGGAATCTGTTTTGAAATAAGAGAAAATATTTGTGGAGCGCTCTTGCTGTCGGGAATGGCGGTGGGGGCGCTTTTTGGGAGTGAAAATGTTGCCGCTGACATAGAACTAAAACATGAAGAAAAAAGATTTCAGTTGGAAACCCTACCACCGCCTGGCGGCGGTCCCCCTTCCCTTTCAGGGGAGGCTTGTTTCATTGTCAATATGCCCATACAGTCCGTTTCAGAAAGGATCGTTATCATGAAAATACCCAAGCGAATCGCTTCGGCGATCATCAATTCCCTGAAAGGCGGCGTTGTGCCGCGAATCGGTCTGCCCTACATCACCGTAGGCAGAGAACAGGAGATCAACGCCCTGCTCCACGATGTGGACATTATCGCAGACGGCGGAGCATCGTTCCGGTTTATCGTGGGCAAGTACGGCAGCGGCAAAAGCTTTCTGCTCCAGACCATTCGCAGCTATGTCATGGACAGAAATTTCGTTGTCGTAGATGCCGACCTCTCCCCCGAACGGCGATTACAGGGAACCAAGGGGCAGGGGCTGGCAACCTATAAAGAGCTGATTCGGAACATGTCCACCAAAACACGTCCTGACGGCGGTGCATTGACGCTGATTCTGGATCGCTGGATCAGCAACGTCCAGAGCGAAACCGCCGCGGAATCCGGTCTGGATACCAACGACCCCCAGTTCC
>UQYK01000093.1 GCA_900545285.1 uncultured Ruminococcus sp. | reverse complement strand
GCAAGATTGACTTGCCCGAATAACCGCCCGACCTATCCGACACAATGGCCAAGTGCCGGATAGGAACGGCAAAATTTTTTACACTTCTATTGCTTCTTTATCGCACATAAGTAAAATCCCAGGGCATGAAGCAGCTTATGGCTAATTAGATGTAACAAAAGCGAAGAAGGGAAAAGCACAATCCAGACGGAACCGGCGGTGCGGTCAAGAAATATTGTGGAAACACAAGATTTCTGCTATAATGGGTGCAGAACACTTGACGATGGAAAGAGGGACGGGAAGCCTATGAACATCAGTTATCAGCCATTATGGAACACCTTGAAAGAGCGTGGCATGAGAAAAGAGGACTTGCGGCTTGCCGCCGGTCTGACAACCAACATGATTGCCAACATGGGCAAGGGCGAGCATATTAGTATGAAAACGCTGCTGCGTATCTGCGAAGCCCTGAATTGTGGCATTTTAGATGTGATTGAATTGGAGCAGAATGAAAATAATCAAATCTAAGAATAAAACAAATCGGAATTTAGAATATTATGGTATTAAATAAGAGCAGGAAGAAGGCATATCATGTTAGAAGTGGTATTCAGTGATAGTGTTGCGGGCGCAATGCTCGTGGCAATCGGGCATCAACACAGCGTGGGCGGTGCCACTGCTGTCATTTTTGCCAACGAGGACGGAGAACAAAATGCAACGATTCCGCAGGCAGAAATTGAAAAGTTTCAGCGGGAAGCGGAGGAGCGGGAGCGACGGGGCTGGGAAAATGCTGTCCCCTTTGAGGGCAAACGAGAGAACATCGTTAATCTTCCACTGGCTCTATCTGTCGGACATATTTCCCAAACCGGAATCGGGACAGAGCGAGAGGAAGCAATCTCCCTGTTGACAGGAACTTTTCCTGATATAGCATCTCAGGTTGTGGAGGAGATGCTGGACACCGCCCGCAAGAGTTATGCTGAGCTACTGAAACAGGTTCAAAACGGAGAGCCGATTCGCATCTGGGCAAGCCGTGAACCAGATGCGATGTGCGGATTGTATTGGCTCATGGAACAACTGCGTCCGGTTGGGCTGGAAAAGTTGGATGTTACTGTTGTGGAACTTCCAGAGTGGGAAAAAAGACCAGACGGTTGTATCGTCCAATATACCGGCTGGGGAGAGATTGAGCCTTATCGTTTTGGGGAAATGGCATTATTAGAGAAGAAATTGCCCGTAAATCTTCTTCGCAGTCTGGCAAGTCATTGGGTAGAACTCCAACAGGAAAATGCAACACTTCGTGCTGTGCTAAATGGTAAATTGGTCAGCGCCCCAGAATGTCTATATGATACATTTATCCTTCGAGAATTAGAGAAACAAGAAAATGAATTTAACGAGGCTCGGCTTGTCGGACAGGTACTGGGGAAATATCGGCTTGGAATCGGTGATACTTGGATTGCTCTGCGCATTGAACAATTTATTAAAGATGGGTTATTGATCCCAATCACAGCACCAGAACCGGGTACTCCTATATACCATCGTATTTTGCAAAAAACAGGAAAGACCTGACAAATTCCAGTTTGCCAGTTTGTAAGATACTACGATGATAAAACAGTTTCATCCCCAAAACTAATTGCCGTTGCAGGAAAATCGATTCCCGCAACGGCAATTTTTATTTCCACTGTCTGCGCCGGAAGTTGATTCCGGAATTTTTAATCAGCGGCGATCTTTTGAACAGCCTTTTCAGGGTCGTCCTTTCCTCGTCTGTGAGCCGCTTGTATTTCAGCTGGAACGCCTTGCAGAAGATTTCCAGAAATTCCTGCACCCTGTCGCCGGTGGATTGCATGGCCTTTCGGACTTCTCTTATCAGTTCATCGGCGGGCGTGGTATCCGGCGCACTCTCCATATCGTTCTCATGGGCTTTTCGTATATCGTGAAGGATAGCGTCCCATGTTTTATGTGTCACATGGCAGAAAAAATCTTCTTCCCCTATCTGACCGGCTTCCAGAATTTTCAGGGAACGGTCTGCGGCAGCTTCGGGATGTTCTTCCAGTATCATTGCCCGGACAGCAGCCAGCGCACTGTTGATGTCATGGAACCGCATGGTAGCCATTCCATCCACATAGATTTCTGCGTCAGCCATCAGCTCTGCAAATTTTTCGTGGGACATCATCTCGCACAGCAGGCGAGTATTGATCCGTCCGCTTTTAAGAAGCGCCACGGCTTCATCGGTCAAATGCAGTTCAGACAGCGGGGTGTTGATCTGCTCCCTGTTTTCTGTCCGGCAGAACAGATAGTCGATGGACACCTCATAAAAGTCTGCCAGTGTGATAAGGTTGCCGTGGTTGATTTCCTTATTTCGGTTTTCTTCATTTTCATAGCTGGCTAAAGCAGATTTTGAAATGCCGGTCTTTTCCGCCAGTTCTTCCAGCTTCAAGCCCTTTTCTACCCGTAAATCTTTCAGGCGTTCCTGCAAAGAAACATGGTCTTTCATCGGTTTGCCACTCCCTTCCCATGTGGTTTTCGAGCATATATAGTCATTATACCATACCGTTCCGAAATCGTGGAAATTTTCGATTTTGGGGCGGTATTCCTACTTTATGGACATACGGGAAAGGGTTCAAAAATGAGCTATGATTAAGTCAGTTCATC
>UQYK01000092.1 GCA_900545285.1 uncultured Ruminococcus sp. | reverse complement strand
TTCGCCGTGACCCTGCCGGAAACATCAAGCCGGACAAAGAAAAATCCACAGAGAAGATTGATGGTGCAGTTGCCATGATCATGGCTCTTGACCGTGCAATTCGCTGTGGATGTGTGTCTGAGGAGTCGGTTTATGATTCAAGGGAGATGTTGATCATATAAGAAGGAGTTGATTTTTATGGGAATTTTCACCGGACTTTTTAAGTCCAGAGATAAGCCGACCAACAGTTATGACAGCCCCAGCTACAGCTATTTCTTCGGACGAACGAACAGTGGTAAGCGAGTTAATGACTGCACTGCCATGCAGCACACAGTGGTTTATGCCTGCGTGAGGGTTCTGTCCGAGGCCATTGCCCAGCTGCCATTACACGTTTACCAATATACCGAAAACGGAAAAGAGCGAGTGCCGATGCACCCGCTTTACTTTTTGCTCCACGACCAGCCAAACCCCGAAATGACATCGTTCATCTTCCGTGAAACGCTGATGTCCCACCTGCTGATTTACGGTAATGCCTATGCACAGATCATCCGAAACGGCAGAGGTGATGTTTTGGGATTGTATCCGCTGATGCCGGATAAGGTCAGAGTAGACCGTGATCAGCGAAACCGTCTGGTCTACATCTACAGCCGCTACGATGAAGCCAATCCAAACCTGAAACAGCAGGGCGATATTGTCCTGCAGGCAGAAGATGTGTTGCACATTCCCGGACTTGGGTATGACGGCTTGGTGGGATATTCTCCCATTGCTCTTGCGAAGAATGCAATCGGTATTTCCCTCGCCTGTGAAGACTATGGTTCTACCTTTTTCGCCAACGGTGCCAGTCCATCCGGTGTATTGGAACATCCGGGTGTCATTAAAAATCCAGAGCGTGTACGAGATGCCTGGCAGCGTGCCTATGGCGGTTCTAACTCGCATCATACCGCAATTTTGGAAGAGGGCATGAAATACACGCCTATTTCCATCCCCAATAATGAAGCACAGTTTCTCGAAACCAGAAAGTTTCAGGTAGAGGAAATTGCACGGCTGTATCGAGTGCCGCTCCATATGATCGGTGACTTAGACCATGCAACATTCAGTAACGTGGAACATCTGTCATTGGATTTCGTGAAGTACAGTCTTGACCCATGGATTGTTCGTTGGGAACAGGGACTACAAAAGGCATTGCTTTCCGATTCGGAGAAAGGCAAGTATTTCATCAAATTTAATGTTGAGGGGCTCTTGCGTGGTGATTACGCATCGAGAATGCAAGGATATGCTACCGCACGACAAAATGGCTGGATGTCTGCTAACGATATTCGTGAACTGGAAGATATGAATATGATTCCTGCCGAAGAAGGCGGAAATCTCTATCTTGTAAATGGTTCATTTACAAAGCTTGCTGATGCAGGTGCATTTGCAAAGAAAAATGAAAAGGAGGAAACGACCCATGAAGAATAATCGTTTTTGGAACTGGGTATGCAATGAAGAAACCGGTGCATCGGAGATGTATTTGTACGGTGCCATTGCGGAGAGTACCTGGTTTGAAGATGACGTCACCCCCGCCATGTTCCGCTCGGAACTGCAAAAACACAGCGGTGATGTGACCGTCTTTATCAACTCGCCGGGCGGCGATGTGTTTGCTGCCAGTCAAATCTATACCATGCTCCGAAACCATCCGGGCAAGGTTACAGTCAAAATTGACGGCATTGCCGCTTCTGCGGCTTCCGTGGTGGCGATGGCTGGAGAAGAAACCTTGATTTCACCGACCGGAATGCTGATGTGCCACAATCCGATGACCTGTGCCATGGGCAACAAGGCAGATATGGAGAAAGCCATCGCACTTCTGGACGAAGTCAAGGAATCCATTATCAATGCTTATGCAGAAAAATCGCATCTCAGCCGCAATAAGATCGCAAGGCTGATGGATGAAGAAACGTGGATGAATGCAGAAAAAGCATTGCAGCTGGGATTTGTAGACGGCATTCTCTTTTCTAAAAAGAATCCGTTTGTTCCAGAAGAAGAACCAGAAAAAACAGAGGAATCTTCGGAAGAAGATCCGGATGAAAAAAAGAAGGAAAGCACAGCATCCATGCTGTACACACCATCTAAAACGCTGGATTCTTTTCTGCAGAAGATTTCTGCAACTGCATCCAAAGGCACGCCGATCAACCAATTGGACAAGCGGCTGGAGCTTTTGAAATATTAAAAACTATAGGAGGACTGATACTATGACAATTCAGGAACTGAGAGAAAAAAGAAGCAAGGCATGGGATACTGCCCGTGACTTTTTGGATTCCAAGCGAAATGAAAGCGGTCTGCTTTCGGAAGAGGACAGCAAGACATACGATGCCATGGAGCAGCAGATCGTGGCATACGGCAAGGAAATCCAGCGGCTGGAACGACAGGCTCAGATTGAGGCAGAAATGAACAAGCCTACTTCTACGCCGATTCAGAACAAGCCGAACGCATCCACTCACAGTGATACCAAGACCGGCATTGCATCGGATGCATATCGTACTGCTTTCTGGAACAACATCCGCAACCGTAATTTTTACGATGTCCGAAACGACCTGCAGGTTGGTACAGATACTGAGGGTGGCTATCTTGTTCCAGATGAGTTTGTGCGCCTGTAAAAGGCGATGTTTACAGTAG
>UQYK01000091.1 GCA_900545285.1 uncultured Ruminococcus sp. | reverse complement strand
AGCAAAATTTGCCGAAAAGACACGTGTATACGCTTGTGAAGACAGGTTCTAAAATCTACCATCTCAAAATGGAGGAACACATGGAAACCAATCTGACAAAGGGCAGCGTTTTAAAAAATGTCATCTCATTTTCCCTGCCATATTTGCTCTCTTATTTTTTACAAACCCTTTACGGCATGGCCGATCTGTTTATCATTGGACAATTCGAAGGAAAAGCAAGCATCACAGCAGTCTCAGTCGGCAGTCAGGTGATGCACATGCTCACAGTAATCATTGTAGGACTTGCAATGGGTTCCACAGTCAGCATTGCACAGGCAGTGGGAGCCGGCCGCAAAAAACGCGCTTCCCGCTGCATCGGAAATACCATAACCTTGTTTTTGATCTTGTCCATTCTGCTGACGATTCTCCTGCTCTTTCTCGTCAATCCCATTGTAACGGCTATGGCCACGCCGGAAGCCGCAGCTGCCGGAACTGCGTGCTATCTTACCATATGCTTTATGGGAATTCCCTTTATTACCGCCTATAATATCATCAGTTCCATTTTCCGCGGACTGGGCGATTCCAAAAGTCCCATGTATTTTATCGCTATCGCCTGTGCCGTAAATATTAGCCTGGATTATTTGTTTATGGGAGCTTTCCATTTAGGGCCTGCCGGTGCCGCTCTGGGCACTACCCTTTCCCAAACCATAAGTGTAGGCATCGCCCTGCTGTTTTTCCTCAAACGAAAGCCTGGTATTCCCCTGCGCAAAACAGATCTCAAACCCAAAAAATACATCCTGGGAGGCATTCTGAAAACCGGAATTCCCATTTCTCTACAGGATGGATTTATTCAGATTTCTTTTCTTGTCATCACAATTATTGCAAACAGCCGCGGCCTGACTGACGCTGCCGCAGTTGGCATTGTGGAAAAAATCATCAGCTTTCTTTTCCTGGTTCCGTCCTCCATGCTTTCCACCGTTTCTGCACTTGGTGCACAAAATATTGGTGCCGGAAGAAAAGACCGTGCTTTGCAGGCGCTGCGCTATGCAATCCTTATCACAACAAGCTTTGGATTTATTGCCGCCGTCCTGATGCAATGGATTGCACAGCCGGTTGTCGGTCTCTTTACAGAAGATTCTGCAGTAATTTTTGCCGGCGGCCAGTATCTCAAAGGCTATATCTGGGACTGCTTTTTGGCCGGAATCCATTTCAGCTTCAGCGGCTATTTCTGCGCTTGTCAGAGATCTGAGTTTTCCTTTCTCCACAACTTTTTCTCAATTATTCTGGTACGGATTCCAGGCGCTTATCTCACTTCCAAATACTTTCCGCATACACTCTTCCCCATGGGACTTGCCACCGCAGCCGGCTCGCTCCTGTCCGTCATTCTCTGTGTTCTGTTTTTCCTCACGCTTCGCCGCAAAGGACATAAGACACCTGTCAGCAGCTGCCCGGCAAACGGGTAAGAAATTCCATCTGCTTTAACCTCAAAAAGCCACTCCGCATATCCGCAGAGTGGCTTTTCTTTTAGGGTTCAGATTATATTTTTTTGATGCCTTTACAAAAGTGCTTCCGTCAGTTTTACATGCGTTTGCTCCAAGCCTTCCCGCCGATAAAAGCAATGCGCCTTTTCTCATTTCCGGTTACTGGTCACCTCAAACTGAATGCAGTGCTGCTGCACCGCCTGTGCTCTGGCAGCTTTCAGGAGTGCAGCACCGATTCCTTTCGAACACACTTCCCGGCTCACGATCAGTTCCAGAATCTCTGCCACTTTTCCGCAGTGGTGCAATTGAAACTCCATACGCATGTACAAAAGACCAACGATATCCCCCTGCTCTTCTGACACAAGCAGAATGTGTGACGGACTGCCCAGCATGATATCCAGTCCCCACATAAATATCTCCTGCGGAAACCGGGTTTCTTCCAGTGCACAAATCAGCGTATAAATTCCCGGTGCATCCGCAGACCACGCACCGGATTCTGCATAATGCAGTTCTTGATGTGCCGCTGTTCTGCTGCGCTGGCGTTCCAGATGCTTTCTTTTCCGCCTTTATAATCCTGCAAATAGGCCTCCCCGGAGGTCGGCGCAATATCAAAGTAGAGACTCTGCATCAGCGTAGATTTACCGGAACCGTTCTCTCCCACAATGCCCAGAACCTCTCCGGGATAGACCTCTACCGAAACATCATTTCCAGATGTGTCTGACAATGGGGACAGCCTTCCCCGTAGCGTACCGTCAGATGCTGTACCTGCAATACTGGTTTTTCTTCACACTTCACGGGAACGCACCTCCTTGCAGTAAGCAGTATCTGAACACTGATAAAATTTTTCTCCGGTCTCTGCATCGAACATTTCATCCAGATAAGTGTTGGTGCTGCCGCAGAGACGGCATTTTTTCCCTTGAAATCTTCCCGTTCAAAGGGCATATCTTCAAACGCCAGAGATACCACATCCGTATGCGGCGAAACCGCATAGATCTTCTTTTCCCGTCCTGCGCCGAACAAATACAGACACTCTGACTGGTGCAGCTTCGGGTTGTCAAATTTCGGAATCGGGCTGGGGTTCATGATATAGCGGTCTTCCACGGTACAGGGGTACTCTGTGGGAATGGTCACCTTTCCGTACTTCAGAACCTGTCTTCACAAGCGTATACAAGTGTCTTTTCGGCAAATTTTGCTGCATA
>UQYK01000090.1 GCA_900545285.1 uncultured Ruminococcus sp. | reverse complement strand
ACACTACCCGTTTCACACTTGAAATCGGGGCGTAAGGTCAGCGGCGACTCGCCGCCCGCCGTAACACTACCCGTTTCACACTTGAAATCGGGGCGTAAGGTCAGCAGAGACCCGCCGCAAGAAAGGACGAATCAAACATGGCATTAGATGGTGCATATTTACACGCAGTGCGGCAGGAGCTTTTGCCCCTGCTGGATTCCCGCATTGAAAAAATTCATCAGCCTACAAGAGAAGAACTGATCCTTGCATTTCGCGGCCGTACCGGTGGGGCAAAGGTGTTGTTTTCCTGCGCCGCAGACCGGGCGAGAGTGCATCTCACACAGATTGCAGTAGAAAATCCCAAGGCACCGCCCATGTTCTGTATGCTCCTGCGGAAGCGGCTGGGAAACGGCAAGCTGCTGGACATTCGGCAGGACGGTCTGGAACGAGTGCTGTACTTTGACTTTTCCTGTATCAATGAACTGGGAGATGTGGTACAGCTGACCCTCGCCATAGAAATCATGGGACGCTACTCTAACCTGATTCTCATTGACGAAACCGGAAAGGTGATCGACAGCATGAAGCGCGTGGATGCTACCATGTCCAGCAAACGGCTGGTGCTGCCGGGGCTGCCGTATGAAATGCCGCCCCGGGATGATCGGCTGAACTTCCTGCAAGCTGCGCCGGAAGAAATTCTCGCCGCCCTTTCTGCCAAAACCGGAGAGCTTTCCAAAGCGCTGCTGCAAACGCTGGAGGGCGTTTCGCCGGTTTTGGTGCGGGAGTGGGCATACTATACCGGAAAGGGCCAGCCTTGCCGGGCAGAATCCCTCACAGAGGATCAGAAAGACCGCCTGTGCTATACCATTGGCCGGGCACGGGAGATTCTGGAACAGGGCGATGCGGTGTACACCATTGTCAGTACTCGGGAAGGACAGCCCAAGGACTTTTCCTTTTTGCCGCTGCATCAGTACGGTACGCTGATGGTGACCAAGGAAATGCCGTCTGCCTGCGCGCTGCTGGATGAATTCTTTGCCAGCCGTGACCATATGGCGCGCCTGAAACAGCGCGCAAATGATCTGTTCCACCTGCTGCTGCATGCAACAGAGCGGATTCAGCGCCGGATTGCCACCCAGTCAGCCGATTTGGAAGCGTGTACAGAAAAAGAAGACGACCGCCGGAAAGCGGACTTGATTTCTGCTAACCTCTACCGGCTGCACAAGGGCGACGCTGAGGCTGTTCTGGAGGACTTTTACGAGCCGGACTGCCCAACGGTGCAGATTCCCCTGGATGTTCGTCTCACACCTCCACAGAACGCCCAGAAGTACTATCAGGCGTATAAGAAGGCGTGCACTGCGGAAAAAATTCTGACGGAACAAATTGCGAAGGGCAGGGAAGAGCTGACCTACCTGGACAGTGTACTGGATGCACTGAGCCGGGCGGAAACCGAAAACGATCTGGAACAGCTGCGGAGTGAACTGGCCGAGCAGGGATATCTGCGTCTGCTGCGGCGCAAGGGCAAGCCGCCTAAGTCGCTGCCGCCTATGGAATTTACCGCGTCCGATGGCACACGGATTCTGGTGGGGCGGAACAATCGGCAGAATGACCAGCTGACGCTGAAAACGGCTAACAAAAATGATATCTGGCTTCACACCCAGAATATCCCCGGTTCCCATGTGATTCTGGAGACCGGCGGCAAAGAGCCGTCCCAGAAGGTTCTGGAAGAGGCGGCACAGCTGGCCGCGTATCACAGCAAAGCACGGGATTCGGCACAGGTTCCCGTGGATTACTGTCCGGTTCGCTATGTGAAGAAACCAGCTGGCGCAAAGCCGGGCATGGTGATCTTTACCAATCAGCATACCCTGTATGTAAAGCCAAAGCAGGGACATCTGTCGGAGGAGTAAAGAGTGAAACGAGTTAGTGTTTGTCCGCATTGTGGTGCGCCGATGTATCGGGATGTGTGTGAATACTGCCAGATGCCGGCAGTATCTCCGACTGCTCCAGTAAAAAAACGAAACTACGTCTGGCTATGGGGCGTATTGGTCGCTGTCGTTCTTGTGATCTGTGTGCTGAGCGCAGCGGTTCTGTGCTATTATATCAAAGGGAACGCATATCGGAGAACGTGGATGGTACGGAGTACTGCTTCGGGGACTTCTGAGAACGATGCGGCAGTTCTGGAAAAAATGCAGGAGAACGGTGTGTTTTCTTCCGGAACGTATCTGGTCGGCGAAGAGATCCCGGCAGGGGAATATGTGGTCATTTCAGAATCTGGAGAGGCAGATCACATATTTTATGCTGGTGTTTATGCAGACCGAGAGAAGGAACAGGAGATCAGCGGAGGTTGGCATGAATATTCTGCCGCTGTCCAATTGGAGGAAGGGACTTATTTCAGCTTTTCCTGGTCGAATTGCTATGATATCACAAAGAACAGCATTCCCAATGACCCCACAAAGCATCCTGGGATGTTCTGTGTGGGACGGGATATCGAACCGGGGACATACACCATTTGTCCCTATGAAAAAGAAAACCACGATCTGTATCCGACTTATGCGGTCTACACGTCGCTTGGAAGTGTTGCGCCTGTGATCGCAGAGTCCGGCAGTTTGTATGATCCATCGGACAGTACACTGCTGGATGCTGTGACGCTCACCCTGGAAGAGGGACAATATCTGGAATTGTCCCAATGTATCGTTGCGGAATAGAGGAGGCATTTTTCATGACACCCATTCGCTTGACGGAGTCCTTTTATCATCGTGACTGTCTGGAAGTCGCGCCGGATCTGGTGGGAAAGCTGCTTTTGCGAAAGCTCCCGGATGGTACGATTCTCCAGGAACGAATTGCGGAGACAGAAGCTTATCGGGGACAGGAAGATCTGGCGTGTCATGCTTCCAAGGGGCGAACACCCCGAACGGAACTGCTCTACCGGGAAAGCGGCGTGATCTATGTGTATCTTTGTTATGGCATGCACTGGTTGATGAATGTGATTACCGGGGAACCAGAACAGCCCCAGGGTGTGCTGATTCGGGCAGGTGCTGTGCATAACGGGCCGGCAAAGCTGACGAAGTATTTGCAGGTGGACAAGCACTTTAACGGAGACAGTTTCATCACCTGCCCGGAACTGTGGATTGCAGAGGATGGCTATTGTCCGGAGCTGTGCACAGATGTTCGGGTTGGTATTGACTATGCCGGGGAATACTGGAAGAGCAGACCCTGGCGCTGGATTGACAACACCAATGCGTAAGCGAGAATAGAAAAAAGGCAGTGCAGTCAAATTTGAAATGCTCCCCTTTTGTTAGACAATGTGGTATAATAGAAATATACCAATAAAA
>UQYK01000089.1 GCA_900545285.1 uncultured Ruminococcus sp. | reverse complement strand
GCTGACATCGAACCTGCTCCTTCCGGTTGCTATTTTTATCTGGTTGCTGGCGATTGACTGGCGTTTGGGCCTTGCAGTTCTGATTGCTCCGGTTCTGGCTATGATCCCCATGTTCTTTCTCATGCGGAACTATAACAGCCAGTACGCCGCTTATATGGAGGCAAACAATCATGTAAACAATGTCATTATTGAGTATGTGGAAGGCATTGAGGTTGTTAAGGCGTTCAATCAAAGCACCAGTTCCTATGAAAAGTTCGTAGGAGCGGTAAAGTCCTTTAAGGAATTTACCCTGGCATGGTTCAAGAGTACCTGGAAAACAATGAACCTGATGATGGCGATCATGCCCACCACCCTGTTGGGGGTACTTCCCATTGGCTTGCTGTTGACGCAGAGCGGGAGTATCACGCCTGCTGAATTGGCGATGGGAATTATTCTCTCGCTGAGTATTGTCGGCCCGCTGATGAAGGCTACTACTTTTATCAACGAGGCAAAGTCAATGGAATATGCAGTAGAAGCCGCAAATGAACTTCTGAACCTGCCCGTATTGCCAGACTCTGGCAAAAATGTTCCGATCAGGCACACTGATATTGTTTTACAGGATGTATCTTTCTCCTATGATGGCACCGGGCAAAACGAAGTGCTGCATGACATCAGCCTGAAAATGCCGCAGGGAAGTTTTACAGCCCTGGTTGGACCATCCGGTGGCGGCAAGTCCACCGTTGCCCGGCTGATTGCCCGATTTTGGGATGTGACCGGCGGCAGCATCTCCATCGGCGGCACGAATATCAAGGAACTTTCCATCCGGCAGCTTTCCGAATTGGTCAGTTTCGTGACACAGGACAATTTCCTGTTCAACTGCTCTCTCAAAGAGAACATCCGCCTGGGTAATCCAAATGCTACGGATGAGGAAGTATATGCCGCCGCAAAAGCGGCTTGCTGCGATGATTTCATTGCTCGGCTGGAAAAAGGATATGATACCCCTGCCGGTGATGCCGGCAAGCGGCTATCTGGCGGAGAAAAGCAACGAATTGCTATTGCGAGAGCAATCTTGAAAAATGCGCCTATTGTGATTTTGGATGAGGCAACTGCCTTCACTGACCCGCAGAATGAAGATAAAATCCAGAAATCCATCATGGCCCTTTCCAAAGGAAAGACCCTGCTGGTGATTGCACATCGTCTGTCTACCATTCAAAACGCAGATCAGATTGTTGTTCTGAAAAAAGGGCAGATTGTTGACTGCGGAAAGCAGGGGGAACTCTTGGAACGCTGCCTGCTTTATGCAGATATGTGGCAGGCGCATATTGGCGCAAAGAACTGGTCTGTGGGCGAGAAAAAGGAGGTGGCTGGTAATGTTTAAGTCAATGAAACGCATCATTCGATGGGCTGGAAAGTACAGAGGTCGTCTTTATCTTGGCTCTGTATTCTCTTTTGTCAGTAGTTTATCTACAGCCATCCCGACAATGGCTGCTGCTTATGCGCTGGATAAATCTATTCAGGCATATTGGGCGCATACCACAATTGACGCTTCTTTGATCTGGAAAATGCTGTGGATTATTGTTGGCTCTATTGCGTTGAATTTCCTGTTTTCTTATCTACGGGCAATTTTGCAGGAAAGTATCGGCTATGAAGTTGCCGCAGGACAACGCATCCACTTGGGGGACGTTCTGAAACGAGTCCCTCTTGGGTACTTCTCGCAGAACAGTGTAGGGGACATTCTGGCCGGAGTTACCACGGAATTATCTACTTTGGAATTACAGGGCATGAAAATGGTGGATGTCATCATCAACGGTTATGCAAAATTTATTGCCATTGTTCTGTGCCTTATTTTCTTTAGTCCCGTCGCCGCAGTTATTTCTGTTGTCGGCGTTGTTCTTTCGGCGCTGGCTTTACAGGGTATCAGCAGGCATAGCGAAAGAACCGCTGCGACAACCCATAATGCGATGGAAGATATGTCCGGTGCAGCGATTGAATACATCAGGGGTCTTTCCATTGTGAAGTCCTTTGGACAGGAAGGGGCCGCTATTGAGAACTTTCGTAATGCCAGCAAGGAACTGAAAGATATTCATATCAAAGTAGAAAAGGGCTATACACCGTTTAACTGCCTGCACCTGTTCGCTTTGAAGGCGGCTTCTATGGGAATTGTTTTTATTTGTGCATGGCAGGCTTTACAGGGGCAGATGAATATGTCCTTCTTCCTGATGTTTGTTCTATTCTCTTTCGTTATTTTTGGAAGCGTGGAAAACATCAATGACGCAGCCCATACTCTTGGAATTGTAGACTCTGCTATGAACAAGTTGGAAGCATTAGAGAATGTAAACTATATCGACCAGGATGGCACCGATATAAAACCGGCAACCTATGATATTGAGTTTAGGGATGTTTCTTTCGGGTATGACAGCCGGATTGTTCTGCATGACCTGAACTTCAAAATTCCGCAAAATAGCACAACGGCCATCGTGGGGTCATCTGGCAGCGGAAAATCTACGCTGTGTAACCTGATTGCCCGTTTCTATGATGTGAACAGCGGGACGATTACCGTTGGCGGAACAGATATTCGCCGATTTACCTGCGATAGCTTGCTAAAAAATATCAGTATGGTTTTTCAGAATGTCTATTTGTTCCGGGATACCATCAAGAATAACATTAAATTCGGCAGCCCGGACGCTACGGATGAACAGATTATCGCCGCCGCAAAAGCAGCCCGCTGTCACGACTTCATAATGGCTTTGCCGGATGGTTATGACACAGTGATTGGTGAAGGGGGTTCTTCGCTTTCCGGCGGTGAAAAGCAAAGAATTTCTATCGCCAGGGCGATGCTCAAGGATGCTCCCATTGTTATCTTGGATGAGGCAACCGCAAGTATTGATCCAGAGAATGAGCATTTGATCCAAGAAGCGATTTCTGCTCTAACACACGGTAAAACTATTATTACGATTGCCCATCGTCTGGCCACGATTGAGAACGCCGACCAAATCCTTGTGATTGATGGCGGAACTGTGGCTCAGAGGGGTACGCATAAGGAACTGCTGCAACAGGAAGGGACTTATAAAAAGTTCATCCAGATCCGCGAACAAGCCGAAGGCTGGCGGATTCAGTAATGGGTGTCCCTATGAAACTTCATGCAGCCGGGGAGGACTATTTAGAAGCTATACTGGTTCTCCAAAAGAAACAAGGAATGGTGCGTTCTGTGGATGTTGCCCGGTACATGGAAGTTTCAAAACCCAGCGTATGTTACGCAGTAGGAACTTTACGAGAGGGCGGTTTTTTGACAACAGACGAAAACCATTATATACACCTGACCGACCTTGGCCGGGATGTGGCCGAAAAAATTTACGAACGCCATTGCTTTTTTACTTATCAACTTATAGCCGTTGGAGTTAATCCACAAACTGCAGAAGTGGATGCTTGTCGCATGGAACATGCAGTCAGTGATGAAAGTTTTCAAAAACTGAAAG
>UQYK01000088.1 GCA_900545285.1 uncultured Ruminococcus sp. | reverse complement strand
TGAATCAGTATTTTAATTGAAGGTATTGAAGTAACGCTTATTATATGCTATAATAGAAAAATGGAACAGGAGGAGTTCATATGACGTGGGAAACCATTGAAATTGCTGGAAAAATTTTCCGGATCGCCGCCGCAGATTCGCCTGTCTGTGTGCTGATCCAGCCCACAGGGGAACATGAGCAGGCACATCTGACAGAGGAAGCCGGACAGATCTTACAGCATGCCTCATGTGAGGCGTTGTTTGTGTCGTTTCCGATCGCAGACTGGGATCAGGAACTTTCTCCGTGGCATGCAAGACAGGCATTCGGAGAAGAATCGTTTGGCAGCGGTGCCGGTGCAACCTTGCAGTGGATTCTGGAAAAGCTGCTGCCGGCACTGCGATCTCAGCTGCATCTGCCGGAAAATATACCGTATATTTTGGGCGGCTACTCTCTGGCGGGATTGTTCAGCTTGTGGGCAGCGTACCAGACCGATGTCTTTGCGGCAGTGGCAGCTTGTTCCCCCTCAGTTTGGATGGACGGCTGGGCAGAATATGCCGCATTGTATCGTCCTAAGACACCGCACATCTACCTTAGTCTTGGAACCAAAGAACACAAAACCAGAAACCCGCTGCTGCGAACGGTAAAAGAACGCATAACAGAACAGGAAGAATTGCTCCGGCAGGGCGGCGTGGATACAGTGCTGGAATGGAATACCGGCAATCATTTTCAGGAAAACGCAGCACGCACAGCGAAAGGCTTTCTGTGGTGCATAAAACAAGTGGAGGAATGCTGATGTTGGAAGTTTTTGAGATCTACCAGCCGCCGCAGGCAGACCGCAACAAGATTGCCGGAAAAATGCTGGGGCATATTTTGATCGTCTTTGCCGCTCTGGCGGTCGTCATGGTCAAGCTGTTTCTCTGCATCGGGGCAGATTCTGCACGGAACCGTGATGCAGTCCGCAAGGTGACTTCTCCGGAAACGGAACAATGGGTACTCATCATGCTTCTGGTATTTGTTGCGGCAGTGATCTATCTGAGTGTGGCAGGATTCCTGCTTTCCCGAAAAGTCCGCAGACAGTTTACAGCCTGGGTGTACAATGGGGAAAAACTGTACGTGGTGACGGCAAAGGTACCATCTGCCGGAAGGTACAGTTCTCCCCGTAGAGTTTCCAGCGTGTTTCAGATACAGGAACGGGCATTGGAGATACTGCACGACCCGCGAATGCTGGTCAGTCTGATAGAGGGTACCGTTTCCGAACCGCTGTTTCGCGTCACGCCGGTGACAGAGGTGCGGCGAATCCGGCAGCGGGAGCAGGAAGTGATCGTGTATTTTGACCGTTATCGAGAAAAGATTTCCAAAAAAACAACAAATTTCGAAGCACTGATGATGCATTTGCAAGCGTTAGAGGACGCTGCATAAAGCTTGTGCAGTGTTCCTTAGAAAAAGTAAAGGCAGTTCTGTATGATATGCGTACAGGACTGCTTTTTTTGTGTTGCACTTATATTGTAAATCTATCATTACAATGCAGCTGCAAAAGAGGCGACCGTCTTTACCAAACAGCATAACGCTGCATTTGCCAAGGCGTTTCAGATTGATCTGGAAGATGCCTATAACAGTGAAGTAGCACTGGCACGGCGCGGCTGCCTGAAAAAGCTAGACGGTTTTCAGCTAAAGGACAAGACCGGCAATGTGGTCTGGAATCTGGAAGCATATGATTTTCTGAAACAACAGGCGGTGGCAGATACCGTTCACCCCAGCCTTTGGCTCAACGGCAAGGCGAATATTGAAGCAGGTATCTTTGAGGTGCTGCCGGGAAAAATCTATCAGGTGCGCGGCATTGATGTGGCAAATCTGACCTTTGTCCGCAGCAAAACCGGCTGGATTGTCATTGATGTCACAACCAATACTGAAGCGGCTTCCTATGGCCTGCGTATCACAGAAGAGGTGCTGGAAGAGAACATTCGTGACAACATCAAGGCAGTGATCATCAGCCATTCCCACGCCGATCACTTTGGCGGTATTAAGGGCATTGTCTCAGAAGAGCAGGTGGGGAAAGCGCCGGGACAGGTGCGGATTTATGTGCCGGCTGGCTTTGACGAAGAAACCGTCAAGGAAAATGTCTATGCCGGAACGGCAATGTTTCATCGTTCCAAATATCAGTTTGGCGGTGATTTGCTTGCCGGGCCGAAGGGCAGAGTTTCCACAGGATTAGGTCTGGGGACTTTCTCCGGAACACTCAGCTATATCAGACCCACCGACTTTATTGCAGAAGATACCACGTTGACCATTGACGGGCTGGAGGTGGAATTCCAGCTGACACACGGCACGGAAGCACCGGCAGAGATGAACAACTATTTTCCCGAATACCGGGCATTCTGGGCGGCGGAGAACTGCACCGGAACTCTCCACAATCTCTATCCCATTCGGGGTGCACAGCTGCGAGATGCGGCAAACTGGTGGCGGTTTACGGCGATTGCGCTGGAACGCTACGGCAAGCAGGCAGATGTGGTGTTCCAGTCCCACAACTGGCCGCACTGGAACACGCCGGAAACGCCCCATGGCGTAGAGGATTTTCTCCGGAACAATGCGGCGGTGTACAAGTATATCCACGACCGGACGCTGCATCTGGCCAATCAGGGCAGAACGGCAAAGGAGATTGCACGGGAAGTGGCGCTGCCGGAGAAACTGGCAAAAGTCTGGTACACGCGTCCGTATTACGGCTCTGTGGAAATCAATGCGCGGGCAGTGTACTGCAAATATCTGGGCTTTTATAACGGCAATCCCACGGAACTAAACGCCTTGACAGAAACAGAAGAGGCAAAGCTATTTGTGGATTATGTTGGCTCTGTGGAGCAGGTAGTGCATCTGGCCGAACAGGATTATGCCGCCGGAAACTACCGGCGTGCAGCCAAAGCTGCTTCGTATGCTGTGTTTGCAGAACCTTCCAACCAGAAAGCGCGCCTGCTGAATGCAGATGCACTGGAACAGCTAGCGTATCAATCAGAATCCGGCATCTGGCGAAATGCCTACTTAAACGGCGCATTTGAACTGCGAAACGGCACTTCCAAGACCGTACGGCGGCTGGAACAGGACGGCAAAAATGATCTGATTCAAAACATGACCCCCAGAATGGTGCTGGACTATCTGGGGATTGTGACAGACGGCGAAAAACTGGCAGATGCGGATTTCCGGTTCCGGTTGCAGCTGACAGCATAACCAGAGGGAGAACCTGGGGTATGGCGGAAGGGAGAAGCATTCCAGGTGAAGGCAGAATTTACGGTACACGCTTATCACGGAACAATTCTCTATTACGAAGGACACACCGAAGAAGCGCTGCCGTTGATTCGAATTGCAGAAGCTGTTTTCCCGGCAATTACCGCTAAGGATTTGCAATTGCTACTGCCGTTTACAGAGACTGAGCATCCCGAATATTTGCAACAGATTCAGGATGCTGTGGTAGATTTAAACCAGCATAGTCAGTTTGCTTTGATCGAACCGAATTCAGTGGATCAGTAATCGTTTGATATCACAAGGACAAAAGCAACCTTCTCCGGAAAACAAAAATATCCCCCGGTTTTTCCGGGGGATATTTTTCATGTTAAAAAAGAATGCAGTTTTGCCAGGCAAATACAGCGTTTCTTAGAACCTGTCTTCATAAGAAATATATGTGGATTTTCGAGCATAATTTT
>UQYK01000087.1 GCA_900545285.1 uncultured Ruminococcus sp. | reverse complement strand
CTAGTGCGACACTCCTTTGTTCTCGAGCAGAATCCTGCCTCGAACGCAGTCGCCCAGCAAGTATTTTTCACGCAGTATGCAGCACAATTTGCCGAAAAGACACGCGTATACGCTTGTGAAGACAGGTTCTTATTCATAATCGAATACATTCACCCAGCGCAGCAGGAATTCCCGTTCCTCCGGATTGCCCTTGCTCAGCTGAGAAGCTGCAACAATCGGCATCCACTGAGAAACATACTGCTTTGCAACATCGTTCATATCGCAGAACATATTGAGGTACATCTCTGCCCAATCATCCTTGCCGGCCAGACGGAACAGCAGATACGTGCGTGCAGCATCTGCACTGCCGTTTCCCTGTGTGGCATGTGACCAGTCGATGACGTGGAGACGGCCGTCCTTATCCACAATAACATTGCTGGGGTTATAGTCTCCGTGGCAAACCTTAATATGATCGTGCATGGCATTCAGCCGGGTGTGCAGATCGTACCGTGTGGTAGCGTCCAGACCGGACTGGCTGATTTTCCGGTTCATCTTATCCTTGAGCTTTGTGAGCAAGGGAGAGCGCTTGCTCTGAATTTCCTTTTGCAGCAGCACAAACTGCTCCATATGGCTCTTGATCTGTTCCGGGTGTTCTTCCATCAGGGACTGCAGCGTCACACCTTCCACATATTCCGTTACAATGGCCCACTTGCCGTCCACTTTCCGGACTTCCAGCAGCTTCGGAATACGCAGTCCAGTTTCTTCGACTCTGGCCTGATTCAGCGCTTCATTCAGGATGTCTGACTTTTTATAACCGTGTTCAAATACTTTTACCCGGTTGCCGTCTTCCCGATAGCTGACTTTTTCTTTTCTTTCTGCCAACGGTTCCATTATGCATCCTCCTCATTGTTCATCGGGGTTCCATAAAAGGCCTTCCAGTACATTTCCTTGATTTCTGAAATCAGCGGATAGCGCGGATTTGCACCAGTGCACTGATCGTCAAAGGCCTGTTCGCACATTTCGTCCAGTGTAGCCAGGAAGTCTTCTTCGGTTACACCATAGTCTCGGATGGTCTTTTTAATGCCAACTCGTTCTTTCAGAGCTTCAATCTTTTCCAGGAAGTTTTCAAAGACTTCCTCCTCTGTTGCACCGGTTACGCCGACAAAGCGTGCACATTCGCAGTAACGAGGCAGTGCATGGGGATACGGATACTGAGAGAAGGTGCCCATTTTCTGCGGTGCTTCGGCAATGTTATAGCGCATAACGTCTGTAATCAGAATTGCATTGGCAACGCCGTGGGGCAGGTGATGATATGCACCCAGCTTATGCGCCATAGAGTGGCACACACCGAGGAAGGCATTGGCAAATGCCATGCCGGCCATAGTAGAAGCGTTTGCCATTTTTTCTCTTGCATACGGTGCATTCGGGCCGTTGTCATAGCATTCCGGCAGATAGGTGAAGATATTTTTCAGTGCCTGCAATGCCAGACCGTCAGTATAATCCGTTGCCATCACAGAAGCATACGCTTCCAGGGCATGTGTCATTGCATCAATACCAGATGCAGCAGTCAGACCCTTCGGCTGTGACATCATGAGATCCGTATCAATAATTGCCATATTCGGCAGCAGCTGATAGTCAGCCAGCGGATACTTGGCACCTGTGGATTCGTCTGTAATTACGGCAAACGGTGTCACTTCCGATCCGGTACCGGAGGAAGTCGGAACGGCAATCATATATGCCTTTTCGCCCATGGTGGGGAACTCATAGACACGCTTCCGGATATCCAGGAAACGCATTGCCATATCTGCAAAGTCTGCATCAGGATGTTCGTACAGCACCCACATGATCTTGGCAGCATCCATTGCGGAACCGCCGCCCAGAGCAATGATCACATCCGGTGCAAAGGCGCGCATCTGCTCTGCACCCTCCTTGGCGCTGGCCAGTGTCGGATCCGGCTGTACATCCGAGAAGATCTGGTATACAATGCCCATTTCCTGAAGCTGATCGGTGATATGTGCCGTCATACCGCTCTGGAACAGAAAACGGTCTGTTACCAGGAAGGCACGCTTCCGATGCAGAACATCCTTGATTTCACGGAGTGCTACCGGCAGGCAGCCCTTCTTAAAGTACACCTTCTGGGGCGTGCGGAACCACAGCATATTTTCTCTCCTCTCAGCAACGGTTTTTACATTCAGCAGGTGCTTGACGCCTACATTTTCGGATACAGAGTTTCCGCCCCATGAGCCGCAGCCCAGTGTCAGAGAAGGTGCCAGCTTAAAGTTGTACAAATCACCGATGCCGCCATGAGAAGAAGGTGTGTTGATCACAATGCGGCAAGCCTTCATCCGTGCTGCAAAGGTATCGATCTTTTCTCGCTGGTTGACTTCATCCACATAGAGAGAAGCCGTGTGGCCGAAGCCGCCGTCCTGAATCAGACGGTCTGCATATTCTACTGCCTGTTCGAAATTTTCTGCCCGGTACATTGCCAGTACCGGAGACAGCTTTTCATGTGCAAATTCTTCGCTCAGTTCTACGGAAGTTACCTCACCGATCAGAACGCGTGTTGTTTCCGGTACAGTTACGTCTGCCAGAGCGGCAATAGTTGCGGCACGTTGGCCAACGATTTTGCTGTTCAGTGCGCCGTTGATGAGGATTGTTTTCCGAACCTTTTCGGTTTCATCCGGTGTGAGGAAGTAGCAGCCTGTACGTAAAAATTCTTCCCGTACTGCGTCATAAATCGTGGTATCCACAATGACTGACTGCTCCGATGCACAGATCATGCCGTTGTCAAATGTCTTGGAGTGTACAATGGAATTGACGGCCTTCCGGATATCTGCGGAAGCGTCGATGACTGCCGGTGTATTGCCGGCACCTACGCCCAGAGCCGGCTTTCCGCTGGAATAAGCGGCACGTACCATGCCCGGGCCGCCGGTTGCCAGGATGATATCAGCCTCCTGCATCAGCGTGTTGGTCATTTCCAGGGACGGTACATCGATCCAGCCGATGATATTTTCCGGTGCGCCGGCCTTTACTGCGGCATCCAGAACAATTTTTGCAGCTGCAATCGTGCTCTTTTTTGCACGGGGATGCGGCGAAATCAAAATTGCATTCCGGGTTTTCAGGCAGATCAGCGATTTGAAAATCGCAGTTGAAGTCGGGTTCGTGGTAGGGATTACGGCAGCAACAACACCAATCGGTTCTGCAATCCGCATGGTACCGTAGGCAGGATCCTTTTCGATGACACCGCAGGTCTTGGTATGCTTGTATGCGTTGTAAATATACTCTGAGGCATAGTTGTTTTTAATTACCTTGTCCTCCACAACGCCCATACCGGTTTCTTCCACTGCCATTTTTGCCAGAGGAATCCGTGCGTGGTTTGCCGCGAGTGCAGCAGCTCGAAAAATTCGATCTACCTGTTCCTGTGTAAAAGAGGCAAACTGCTTCTGTGCTTCCCGCACCTGTGCCAGCTTGCGCTCCAGTGCCGGAACGCCATCCACCAACGGGTTAGTACTCTCAAATTGATTCATCATTTTCTCTCCTATTCTGAATCTGGGTGGAACACTTCTGCGACAAAGATGTGCAGTGATCCCCCAACCACGACACCATTGTCAATGCTATTATACCATATCTCACAGCCTTCCGTCAACCTGCATTTTTCAAAATCCGGCATCGGGAAAAATTTGCCGAAAAGATGCGCTTTCATCCTAAGAACCTGTCTTCACAAGAAATATATGTGGATTTTCGAGCATAATTTTGTCGCAG
>UQYK01000086.1 GCA_900545285.1 uncultured Ruminococcus sp. | reverse complement strand
GGCTTGCGCTACGAGGGTCTCCTGAAGACCTTCGGCCCGATTGATGTGCCCGGCTACTTTGAGCTGCGAGACAAGGTCCTGCGCCTCAAGGCTTTCGCGGACGCGGACGGTTTCGAGGTCGTCCCCTCGCACAACGACTTCTTCCCGCCGAACTTCCTGGTGGACAAGGACGGAAAGATCAGCCTTTCCCGCAAGGACGCACTGGAAGAACTGGAAGCACGCCGGAAGCAAAAGGAAGCTGAATAAGCGAAATAAAATCCATGCAGTATCTATAAAACAATTTTATGTGATGCTGTCTAAAAAGAAAAAGCTGTGCAACGAAAGAATTGCACAGCTTTTTTGTATATGGAAAGAGCAATTATTCCTTGGGGGTATTGCCAGAGGAATCCTTTTCTTTCAGGAACAGGGTGATTATCAGTGCTGCTGCGAAGATCACGGAAAGCACTGCCCATACAACCAGATCACCAAAGTTTTCACTCAGGTTTGCAAAGGCGAAAATAGCAGCCAGTGCGTACAAGATGATAGATGCAATGGTGCCACCCTTTGTTTTTCTGGCAGCAATTGCAACAATGCCAGCTGCCAGCAGGAAAAGTCCTGTGAACATTCCACCAGCACCGCTGGAACTTTCTGCTTCGGAAATTGCCTCTCCGATACCGGCGGCACAGGACTGGAATCCTACAACCACGGAAATCACAATGGACAGAATGCCCAAAACCAGCCGCAGAATGACTGCACCGTTTTTATAAATTGTCTTTTGTCCTTTTGCCATGATAAAATACCTCTGCTTTCTGCTTATTGTATGGAAACCCTGATTGGATCAGATTCCGCCACGGTTTCATAATTGCTGTTGCTGATGACCAGCTTGAATTCCAACTCATTCATTTCTGCCGGCAGCTCCTCGCCGATGAACGACATGGTTTCGTTGGCATATTTGCCGGCTGCTACTTCGGCATACATCGAACCGTCGTACATCGTATTGTCAATGGAAATGTTTTCCGCATGAACGGTGTATGTTTCTGTACCGTTGTTCTCAATGAGAAATTGGAATTCCGTGCCCCAGATGTCATCGTCCACCTTGCCGGCATAGGAAACGACTACGCCATTGGCTTCATAGATCTTGTCAGCTTCTGTTTTTTCGCTGGTGATGCAGTCATCAATAACGAGCGTGACCTTTTCGGTGTCGGCAATGGTATCGAACGTGTCACTGTCGAAAATGTGGAATGAAAGTTCAACGGTTCCCAGTTCGTCCTTGGTGGAAAAATAGATCGTGTCATTTGCCGTTTTTCCGGAAGCCACATCGCAGGAAAAATACGGATCGTCCATGACACCATTGACGGAAGCTTCTCTGGTCTGAACGGAAATGTTTTTGTCGGACAGATTCTCAATGGTGACTTTCAGCCCTTTGCCCATCCAGCTTTCTTCGTCAGTGCCGGTGTAGGTGATTCGGACAGTGCTGTCCTCGAACAATACCTTTGATTCGTCAGCAGCGTTGTCGCTTTTTTCTGCATCGCTGCTGTCCTCGTTCTGGGATTCTTCCGCATCGCTGCTCTCCTCTGCGGCACTGCTTTCCTTGGTAGAAGATTCCTCCGCCTTCTGGGAAGCACTGCTGCTTCCGGCACCGGAACAGCCGCCCATTGCCCCGAGCATTGCGATGACCAGCAGTCCCGCAAGCCATTTGTGTTTCATGTTGTAATATCCTCCTTTTTTGATGATGTTTCCCTTTTTTCCAAAATGGAACAATCTCATTATAGCATGTTTTATTCTAAAAGTCAATAGAATGTTTTGTTCTAGCATAAAATAAAACCATATTCTTGAAAGGGTGATATTTTATGCAGTATATTCGCATTCGCAATTTAAGGGAAGATATGGACATGACACAAACCGATGTGGCAAAGGTTTTGTTTATCAGCCAACGAACCTACAGCTATTATGAATCCGGCGGCCACGATATTCCCACAGATATTTTGGTGCGCATTGCAGATTTCTATCAGGTATCCGTGGATTATCTGTTGAATCGTACAGACAAACGGGAAGTGAATCGTTAGTACATTTGAATTTTTGCAAAAAAATACACTTGCAGGAGATTCTGCAAGTGTATCGTACGCGAGCGTAGATCGGTTTATGGCGCGGAAATGCTCTCACCCGGCTTCTTTTTTCGCCGCCGCAGAAAAGCATTTCCTGCAAAGGTGATGCCAGTGATACCAATTCCCACAGCAGAGACCGCTTTTCCGGCTTTTGCCAGAGGTGCTTGATAGACAATGTGGACTTTGTGGCTGCCCTTTGCAATCGGAAATCCGATAAAGTCCGTGTCTGTGTGAAAATAATCGGTATCCTTTCCGTCTACCTGTATGGAAAATCCTTCATCATAGGGGATGGAGAGCACAAACCAGCCGTCATTTTGCACCTGAATGGTTCCATTTATGGTGTCATCTCCCAGTTGACTGGAATCCACCTGCAAGGCATCTACCTGCTGGGCGGCCTGTTCCAGCGCCTCGTAATCCATGGTATAGAAAGAGGCATCAGAAACTACATAATCTCCGGCAGAAAGTGTAATTTGCAGGGATTGTATCGGCTTTTGAGAAGAGAGCACGTATTGGAAGTCGTTGTTTCCGTTTTGATATTTCCATTTTGGGTCTGTCAGACGGTTTCGGGTGCCGTTAATGGTAATGGAAACATCGCCGGTGGTGGAGCCGCTGCCCAGATGATTATCCACATGAAACTTTAAGAACAGCAGCTTTGTAATCGGCTGTTCTAGGGTCAGCGTAACGTGAAAGTCCTCCTTGCTGTGAACGTAATAGCCCGCTCCAATATCTGTGATTTTATCAGAATCCAGCGCACTGGCCGTAAAATGTGGCGTAATGGTTTGAATTTGGTTGCATTGCGTTGCAGCGGCAGTGGATTCTGCCGAGAGATTCTCCTTTGCAACAATGGCATTTTCCAGGAGCATTTCCAGCTGCTTGGGATATTCTGCCTGATCGACAGTCTCTTGCGTGATAATATGAGAAGTGGCAAAGCCAATGGGGAACACCAGCGTATTTTCATATAACCGATAGCCGTTTTCTTCTTTTAAAAATTTCAGGCCGTATCGGTGCAGCTTTTTTTCTGTGATTAAGTATCGTTCTCCCATCAGCATTCCAAAGATCGGGTTTTTGGATTGCACGATCATGGCTGCATTCCGGATGCTGTTTTCATTATGCGCCTGCTGGAAATAGAAGTCTGAAAAGGCGGCATTGTGAATGGAAGAGTAAACAGAACTGCGGTAATATTGCGATCCCCAGATACGGTTGACCGTATCTCCGGCGTGGTATTCGTTTGAAATCCGGTAGAAACTGCTGTCAGTCTTTACAGCGGAATCCACCAAGGACTGGATTTCAGAGGAATATACAATGTCGAGATCTGTTTTCTTCATGTAGGTATCACCGATATTGACAATCAAACACATTGCGGTGCTCATCGCCATAGTTGGAATCAGGAGATACGCGCGCGCTTTTTTCAGGCTGTACAGGCAAAATGCAAATAGAGTGATTGTGCCGTCCAGCACAAGGGCAATGGTTTCCGAAGTTTTTCCCCGTCCGGTGAAAAACGCCAGAACCAGAATGGCCGCAAATAAAATCGCGGTATGTTTCCGGTGGATTTGCTTTGCATGAAGCTGAGACAGAAAAAAGCCGCAGAGCAGGACAAGGAGTGGCAGCAGGGGAATGTATGCCTTTGGATCCAGGTACATGGTTCCGTTCATGAAATACAGGATCGCCGGAAAGAAGATGCATGCCAAAAATGTCGCAGAAAGAAAGCGGTAGGAGCGCTCTGGAATTTGAATCAGTGCTGCCGCAGAAAGAATGCCAATAGAGGGCGAAGCAAATGCTATTATTCTCAAAAAAGGGGTA
>UQYK01000085.1 GCA_900545285.1 uncultured Ruminococcus sp. | reverse complement strand
TCATACCGCCGCGGACAGTCAGGATACCCTGAGATGCCTTCATGCCGGTGATGTCTTCCGGAGAGGTTTCCAGACGAACCAGGATAACCTTTTCGCCCTTTGCGTTCCAAGCTTCTGCATCGTCAGCAGTAAATACAACCTTACCGCATGCAGCGCCCGGAGAAGCGCCCAGGCCCTTGCCCATCGGAGTAGCAGCCTTCAGAGCCTTGGCATCGAACTGCGGGTGCAGCAGGGTGTCCAGGTTTCTCGGGTCGATCATCAGAACTGCTTCTTCTTCTGTCTTATGTCCTTCATCTACCAGGTCACAAGCGATCTGCAGCGCAGCCTGTGCGGTTCTCTTACCGTTACGGCACTGCAGCATGTACAGCTTCTTGTTCTCAACAGTGAATTCCATATCCTGCATGTCGTGATAGTGGTTTTCCAGAGTCTCACAAACCTTGATGAATTCGTTGTATGCATCCGGGAATTCCTGTTCCATCTGTGCAATCGGCATCGGAGTACGAACGCCGGCAACAACGTCTTCGCCCTGTGCGTTGATCAGGAATTCACCCATCAGCTTCTTTTCACCGGTAGCCGGGTCACGGGTGAATGCTACACCAGTACCAGACTCGTTGTTCAGGTTACCGAATACCATCGGCATTACGTTTACTGCGGTACCCCAGCTGTACGGGATATCGTTGTCACGACGGTATACGTTTGCACGCGGGTTGTCCCAGCTGCGGAATACAGCCTCGATAGCCAGCTTCAGCTGTTCTACCGGATCAGACGGGAAGTCTGTGCCCAGCTGCTTCTTGTATTCAGCCTTGAACTGTTCAGCCAGAGTCTTCAGGTCAGCAGCAGTCAGGTCTACGTCAAACTTAACGCCCTTTTCTTCCTTCATCTTGTCGATGAGCTGCTCGAAGTACTTCTTGCCCACTTCCATAACAACGTCAGAGAACATCTGGATGAAACGTCTGTAGGAGTCATATACAAAACGCTCGAAAGCCGGATCCGGGTTGCCCTTGATCATTGCAGCTACAACGTCGTCATTCAGACCCAGGTTCAGGATAGTGTCCATCATACCAGGCATGGATGCACGTGCGCCGGAACGAACGGAAACCAGCAGCGGATTGTTCAGATCGCCGAACTTCTTGCCGTTGATTTCTTCCATCTTCTTAACGCCGTCCATAACCTGAGACATGATCTCATCGTTGATCTTGCGGCCGTCTTCATAGTACTGTGTACAAGCCTCAGTTGTAATTGTGAAGCCCTGCGGTACAGGAAGACCGATGCTGGTCATTTCGGCCAGGTTTGCGCCCTTGCCTCCGAGAAGGTTGCGCATGGTCATGTCGCCTTCGCTGAACATATAAACCCATTTGTTTGCCATTGGTAACTACCTCCAGTTTTAAATTCGATTGTATGTCCGACTGCGTGATTGCATGAGCAGAAAATCTGGCAAATTCTCTGTTCTCAGCCGGCTCACTATTATTATAACATACTTCCAGAAAAAATACTATACATTTTTTAAAAAAATTCTCCCGGTTTTTTTGTGGCAACTTATACAAAAATCACAATAGCCGAAATTTTTTTGCAAAAAGGCTTGCAAAAGCGTTAAAAATTTGTCATAATATAAAGTAAGGCTTTCTGTGTCCGGAACAGCAGTTTCGGGGCCGGCAGAATGCCTGTGTGCCGCGGAAGAATCCGGCGGCAAAAACATGCGGCACTTTGTCCGATTATGCCGGGTGCCGCAGGAAGAACATTTCAGGAGGAATTTTTACCATGAATCAGGTTGTAATATTGGCCGGCGGCCATGGAAATCGTATGAAGGCAGCTATCCCGAAGCCGATGCTCCGGGTTCTGGATGTCCCCATGCTCAGTTGGGTGATCCGTGCCTGCGAGGGCGCAGGTCTCAGCCGGATCTGCGTTGTCACCGGCTATAAGTCCCAGTATGTGGAGATGTATCTGAACAATCGCTATCGCACGGCGCTCCAGGCAGAACAGCTGGGAACCGGGCATGCTGTCATGCAGGCAGAGAGCTTTATGCGGGAGTTTGAGGACGGCAACACGCTGATTCTCAACGGAGATGCACCGTTTATTGACAGTGAGACCATCTCCAATGCGCTGAAGCTTCATGAAGCAGAAGAAAACGCCGTTACAGTTGTTACCGCAGAGCTGGAACAGCCGAAGGGATACGGCCGGATTTTGCGGAGCGAAAACGGTCTGGCAGCCATTGTGGAGGAAAAGGACGCAACAGACGCACAGCGTGCTGTGAAGGAGGTCAATTCCGGCGTGTACTGGTTCCGCACAAAGGCGCTGCTGGAACTGCTGGGCGGCCTGTCTCAGTCCAACGCACAGGGTGAGTACTACCTCACTGACACCATCGGCCTGGCACTGGAAAAGGGCTGGAAGGCAGACGCATTCCAGAGCGAAAATCCGGATGTCATCCTGGGTGCCAACACCCGGAAGGATCTGCTGCACCTCAACGACATTGCACGGCAGCGGGTACTGGACCGGCACATGGAAAACGGCGTGAACTTTGTCTGCACAGACGGCATCATCATTGGCAATGATGTGGAAATCGGCGCAGAAACCACCATTCTGCCGGGCACCATTCTCCGGGGCAAGACCAAGATTGGCTCCCGCTGCACCATCGGCCCGAACTGCCTGATTGAAAACTGCACCATTGGGGATCACGTGACACTTAATGCGGTACAGGCATACGAATCGGAAATCGAAGATGCGGTAAAGGCCGGCCCGTATGTACATATCCGTCCGAATTCTCACCTGAAAAACGGCGTGAAGATCGGCGACTTTGTAGAAATCAAGAATTCTACCGTAGGCGAGCAGACGGCAGTGGCACATCTGACCTATGTGGGCGACAGCGATGTCGGAAAGAAGGTTAACTTCGGCTGCGGCACCGTTACGGTAAACTATGACGGCATGAAGAAGCAGCGCTGTGTAATCGGGGACAACTGCTTTATCGGCTGCAATACCAACCTGATTGCACCGGTGAAGCTGGGAAAAGGCGCCTATACTGCGGCCGGTTCTACCGTTACCAAGGATGTGCCGGATTATGCACTGGCAGTAGAGCGTGCAGATCTCCAGATGAAGGAGGGCTACAGCCTGAAAAAGCTGAAGAGCAAGCTCTTCCCGGACAGCGACAAGAAGTAAGAATCTGTTTTCACAAGACACGTTTTAAGACATCAGACGGCGCGAAAAGGCGCTTTTCAAAAGAATCCGGCACCTCCGGAACGATTTCAGGGGTGCCTGTATAGAAAGGACATTCATGCGGCATCGGGGGTATTCCTGGTGCCGCATGAAGCAGGTTATGCGTAAAATGGGTATTATGGATTTATTCCGGCAGATTGAGTCGGGAAATGACGGGCGGCTGAAAGGAAAGTTGCAATGGATTATCGCCGGTCTTGGAAATCCCGGACTGGAATATGCGGACACCCGGCACAATGCCGGATTTCTCACCATGGATGTACTGGCGGAGCAGTGCGGCGTAAAGCTGGATCGGATGAAGTTTCAGTCCGACTGCACCGAGGCAATGGTGGGTGAGGTACGGTGTCTTCTGATGAAACCGGCCACCTATATGAACCGCAGCGGTGATGCCATCGGCGCTGCGGCGCAGTTCTACCACATTCCGCCGGAGCAGGTGCTGATCATTTATGATGATATCACCCTGGCACCGGGGAAGCTGCGTATCCGGCGCAAGGGCAGTGCCGGCGGCCACAACGGAATCAAGAGCATTATTGCACAGCTGGGAACAGAGACGTTTCCGCGCATCCGGGTGGGTGTGGGAGAAAAGCCCAATCCGCAGTATGATCTGGCAGACTGGGTGCTGTCAAAATTCAGCGAGACAGATATGGAGGCACTCCGTCCGGCGCTGGAACATGCGGCAGATGCGGCAAAGAAGATTACTGCCGGTGATATGAACGGCGCTATGAATTTATACAGCCACTGATTGGCACAGGTATTAGAACCCGTCTTCACAAGCGTATCTTGTAAAGGCAGGCTCTTAGAACCTGTCTTCACAAGCGTATACACGTGTCTTTTCGGCAAATTTTGCTGC
>UQYK01000084.1 GCA_900545285.1 uncultured Ruminococcus sp. | reverse complement strand
TACGAGATTCATGCAGTGACTGGAGTTCAGACGTGTGCTCTTCCGATCTCCAGCCGGTGAGAGTATTATCCGTGCCCCGGAACGCCGCATAAACTGTGCTTTTTCCCAGGAGAAAGCTTACGGCAGAAAATTGCTGCTGCCGGCGCTCGCTGAAAACAGCTTCATAGCGGAACAGACGTACATCCCGGAAGCGCGCACTTTCGGACAAAAGCTCCAGTAAAGTCCGATCCAGGGGAGAACGGGTGATCTGCTGTTCCTCCGGCTTGGCGTTCCACTGAGCAATGGCATCTTGCAGGGAAACCGACTCGGACAGGGTACGTCCGGCAGCGATTCCATCCCAGTTCAAATAGGAGAGACAGCATAAAATCAGGCTGTCAATCTGACAAAAAGAGGACTGAGAAAAGGTCAAATCTCCCCGCCATTGCAAATAGGTCAGAATGTTGGCGTTTTCATCCGGTTTTTTCATACGTAATAGCTCCTTTCTGTCATGGGGCATGGGTTAAAAGCCCTCTTGTTTCAGGCGGCTCACCAGCTGTACATACCATTCCCGTACATCGAAATCCGGGATATTTTCCCGCATCAGGTCGATCATATCGCCGTGGGAAACGCCCCGCTTTTGGGTTTCCGGCACAAGCAGAAGCGGAACACCGGGAAGCTGTGCGGAGCACACCGGCACCAGTCCGTCATTGTCCCCCTCCCGGCGGCGATTCATCCAATAGCCCAGGTTTAACGGAAAGGAAGCCGCACGAATGGAGTGCATTTTTGACATAACCGTATAATAGGTAATAGAGGGGAGACAGGGGTGAGACTCCAGAAAGGCGGCACAGTTGGCGGTCGTGAGATCCTGTATGCCTGCCAGGAAATCCGGATTTGCGTCTCCCAGTTTGGAAAATGCCTGGTTATACCGGGCGGCAATCCATTTTTGCAGGGAAAACGGCACCTTTTGCAGCAGATCATCCACAAAGCTGCACCCGTAATGGGGCGTGTTGATTGTTGTAAGGGAAGCCACATAGGGCGCGGCACCGTAATCCTGAATGGCACAGCGGCAGTCCAGTCCTCCCTTGGAATGGGCAATCAGATTCACCTTTGGGGAGCCGGTTGCCTTGCAGACCGCCTGAATCTGAACCGCCAGTTCCCGGCCGCTGTTCTGGACAGACTGTGCCGACTGCTGGCGGCCGTAGAACAGAATTGCGCCGTTGCGAAGGAGTTCTCCCGGAATCCTTCCCCAGTAATTAAGGTATTGCCAATCCCGAAAGAAAATGCCGTGTACCAGCAAAATGGGATATTTCGTCTGGCAGATCTCGGAATCCTTCCGCACTGCGTTACAGGCAGATTTGGCCTGTTCCACACGCCATTCCCGTTTGGAAGTGCGGTAAATGTACAGCGTCAGAATCCAGGAAACAACTGGCATCCACCAGATAAAACACAAGATCAGATACCAGTATTTTTTCACCTGCTTGCCGGAGTACAGCAGGTGCAGAATGCTGATCCAAAAGCTGAGACAGCAGAGCAAGAGAAACAGAGCCGCGCTGCATATTCGAATGGCCAGAGGAAATGCAGATGTGACTGCTGTCGCAATCAGAACCGGAATTTCCGCAATTGTCCAGAAAAAACAGGTACACAGGAGACTGCATCCATGTGCCAGCGTCCGCAGCCGCTTTTCTCCGGAGCCATTTGAAAACCATACAAAATGCAGAGCCAGGTAGGTAATTCCGCTCAGGATACAAAGCGGAATCTTCACCCAGAGGGGGATCCGGCAGAGCCAGCAGAACTGAATCAGGCATCCCGTCCATAGAAATACAAGAAAGCGCAGCATACAGCCGGAGAGATTCCTTTGTGATTTCATATTTCCTCCTAAAGTTCAGGCATCTTCTAAAAAAGCCGAACCTGTAACTTTCATTACAAGTTCGGCCTTTTCAAAATACAAGTTGTGTTAATCTTCCGGAGCAGGGAGTGTCTCGCGAGAAGCATTTGAATTATCATACGGTGGATCTGTAACAACTGCCGGTGCGTTTGTTACCGTAGGCTCCGGGTCGCTGGGCGGCAGTGTATACGAGGGCTTGGAAACAGAAGAATTGCTGTTGCCGTTATTATTGCTGTTGTGCTTCTTTGTCACAACCGGTGCCTGGTAGGAATTCTCCGGTTCGTCATAGGAATAGTCCGGTTCCTCATAAGAATACTCCGAATCCTCTTCATAAGCCTCCGTTGTTACGGTGCTGGTAGAAGTGCGGTTGGGATCTGTTGTCAGACGTGTGCGACTGGTAGAGGAAACGGTGGTTTCGGTCTGGGACACTGTAGTGGAAGCAACCGTTGTTCCGGTAATCACCAGTGAATTATTGACATTATTGGCAGAACTGCTCTGCCGGATCGGGCAAAGCATCAAAAAAATCAAAATCAGCATGGTCAACAAAATAAAACATCCGCATGCCGTCAGTGTAATGCGGGCACTGTGAGACAAATTCGCAAAAAAGCGTTTCATAACATTCTATATTCCCTTCTGTAAAAATCATACCTGATATCTGTCACTAAACAGTCTTATCTTATTATATTACATTTTTTTCGCAAAGTCAAGATACGAGAAGTGTTTTTTCAAAAAAGACGGAACGTATAGTTTTACAGCCGAAAAACGGCGGAATCTTGTGAAAAATGACAATTTTCAAAAAAGACTTGCTTTTGCAGCAAACCTGTGGTATAATGAAAATACATTTGAATTGGCAAGCTGGAGAGTTATCGAAGTGGTCATAACGAGCTGCACTCGAAATGCAGTTGTCCGCAAGGGCACGAGGGTTCGAATCCCTCACTCTCCGCCACGAAACATTTTCAAAAAACCACGCAGTTTCGGTTTTCCTCGGAATTGCGTGGTTTTTTCTGTTTTGTCCGGAACAGTGCAGCGCATGCAAAAGCAGTAAAACAGCCGGTTTTTATGCTGTTTTGCAGGAAAATGCAACACGAAATGCAACACGAAAAAACGGCGGCACCGAGAGGAAAATCTCCTCAGGGTACCGCCTTTTTTTATTTTTCTCTATCGGATTTTTCGAAAGAAATTATCGATGCGATCATCTACATTTTCCCGTTCTTCGCTGAATGTATGCTGGTATACATTTTGGAGCGTTCCGTTAGATGACCAGCCGCCGCGCTCCATGGCATACTTATCCGGAACGCCCAAGGCTACCATGATAGAGGCATTCATATGTCTTAAATCGTGAAAAGACATTTCCGACAAGCCTGCTTTTCGAATCAGCCGCCGAAACCTGCTATATATACCGCCTCTGGGAAAGTTGAAAACATGCTCTGCTTCTGACGTGCGTGGAAGTGCGCGGATCTTCTCCAGAATCTCCGGCGGTACACGCAGCTGCCTTGTGCTGTTGTAAGTCTTTGTTGTGTCCTTTTCCACAAAGTGCGTATTCACAGCAACGCGCACATGTGTAATGGAAAGAATGCCATCCGGGGAGATGTCCTCGAATCGCAGTCCCTGTATCTCAGATAACCGCATCCCCAGCCACATTGCCAGCAGCACAGGCAGTTCCACTTCTGATCCGGCAACTGCTTTGAGCACCTCCGCAGGCTCCGGAAGAGATTTCAGCTTGTGCTGCTTTGCAGGCAGTGTAGTGCGCAGCACGAAATCTGGCATATACATTGTAACCGCAGCAGATAACAGGCCGTGTGCGTTCCGCAGTGTCTTCGGTGACAGGTGAGTGGCCTCACGATTGATTTCTGCCTGCACGATCATGGAAGTCAGTTTTTGCAGCGGCACATTCATGATTCGCTGCATATTATTTTTTCGGATTCTTTGGTACCCTGCAATCGTTGTAGGGGACAGTACATTTTCCTTGCTGGCAATGTAGCCGTCTATGGCATCACCAACAGTAACATTCTTCGGTTTTTCTTTTCGCGTTAAGTTGTATTTTGCCGCCAGAAACTCCGCCTCCTTTTTGGTGTCAGCGGTGAAGGACTTGTAGATCCGTTTTCCGGCATAATCGGTACCAATGTATAAATTTACCCTCCAGCTTCCGGAGGGCAGCTTTTTCGCTTTTGCCATTTTTGCAAATTCCTCCTTGATTTTTACGAGGAAATATGCTATAGTATCACCACTTTATCGCCACTTATCGTCATTTATCGTCAAGTGA
>UQYK01000083.1 GCA_900545285.1 uncultured Ruminococcus sp. | reverse complement strand
GTGAATACTTGATGTATTCACGAGCATTTTTGTGAAATATGACGGGAAATTTGCACGCAGATGGCGTGCAAAGTCGCCAGACGCTCTTTGTGCGGTATTGCCTATAGTATAATAAGGATTTGCACCCTATAGAGGGGGCTTTCATATGCGTGATTTTTCTTGGCAGATGTTCCTATATGTCTCCTCTTCCAATAGAGCTTGACTTCATAACAAAAAAAGAAAAGCCTGCCCCCTACAGGCAGACCTTTCCTTCTATCCCAAAACCTCGCAAATCCTCAGTGATTCTGAATAATCTCATTGAAATAGCCGTCGATCACGTTGTCCGCCTTGTTGCGTTCGCTGTCGAAGGTTTCCTGGTACACGTTCTTATACACATCCGGTGTACTCCAGCCGCCCATCTCCATGGCATATTTCTCTGGAATGTTCAGCATTGCCGTGGTGCTGGCGAAGATGTGCCGCAGATCGTGAAAACGAATCTCTTCCAGACCGTGTGCCTCCAGCAATTTCTTGAACCGCTTGCGGATGGTGTTCGGTGTGAACGGAACAATATGATCGGTTCCCGACTGATGGGGCACTTGCTGTATCAGTGCATAAATGTACGCCGGCAGATTGACATAGCGCATACTCTTGACAGTTTTGCAGTGGTCGATCTCTGCCCAGCCGCTGTCCACCTTGACGATCTCCCGGCGTACATAGAGCCGCATCTGCACCGGGTCAATGTCGCAGAACTGCAGACTAGCCACTTCCCCAATGCGTAGTGACAGCCACATGGCAAGCAATACCGGCAGTTCGCTGCTCGTCCCCTTGACGATGGCATAGATCACATCTGCGGACGGGAGTCTTCGTTCCCGCACCTCCTTTTTCGACAGGCGAATGCTGCCCATTTTGATGGTGATATCATTGGCATTCAGCACCGCACGCAGGAAGCCGACTGCGTTCTTGATGGACTTATAGCCGAGACGCTGGGCGTCCACATTGATGGCGATTTGAATGTCACGGGCAGTCAGATCTTCGATTTTGATGTCCATGATGTACTGCAGCTTGTTGCGGAGCATTTCCCGATAACAGCACAGGGTGGTGGGTTCCAGCACTCTGCTTCTGCTGTCAATAAACTGCAGCATGTCTTCTCTCACAGTGTAAGGATTTCGCTCCTCCTCTTCGATGCCCTTGAGCCGCTTTGTCGCCTTGAAATACACTTCGTCCTCTGTGCTGCCGGTAAACATTCTGCGGTTTCGCTTGCCGTCCGGACGAACGCCCTTGGACACCTGGGTGAAATATGCGCCGTTTTCTGCCTGCTGAATGACCAGTTTTGTCTTTTTCATTTTCATAAGCTCCTTTTCAAATGCGCAGGCTGGTCAAGAGCTTGTTCAGTGTCTTTTTACGTGCGGATTTTCGAGCATGATTTTGTCGATGACAAGGAAAGAATCCGCAGGCATACTTTGTGTCTGGCAAGGATTTTTGACACAGTCAGCGACAAAATCTGCCGAAAAGACGTGGGAAACAAGATGCTGAACAAGCTCTAATATGTCGCCTGCTCTGTGTGTTATGCCACCAATAGATCGTCCAGTGTCAGATCGTTGATGCAGAGGAACGTGTCCACCATTTTCAGCGTAAGCCCCCTCGCATCGTGATCGTAGTTCTGGAGCGTTCTTGTGGAACAGTTCAGATACATCGCCAGCTCGTCATCTGTCCAGTCGTGGAGCAGCTGCCAGTAGCGAATCTTGCACCAGATGGTTTTCTGGAGCGGAATGTGTTTTTGCTTGTTTTTCATAGCCATTGTGATTTCCTCCTCGTTGGAATTTGGGATATTGCTTTACGTCTGCAAATTCAGAATATGCTGCTATAACTTGCTGTTTTTCATGTATCGCACCACCTTTCTTTTTTATCCAACTGTTTGGGCGGTTGTATTTTTCAAATTTTGTTTCCGAAAAAAGAAACCATTTTCCATGTGGGAAAGCGGTTTCTTTTTGTCAGCAGTATGTGATTTGTCCTATTCGCAGCAAAATTCCTCTTCGCACCGAACCGCACAAATCGTTTCCAAAAGTAAGTTGCTGTCACACAGCATTTCCTCGATCTCATCGGCAGAGTAGCCATAGTCCAACAGCAAGAGAACATCCTCCTCTGTCACACCATAGCAACTACACATCTCCAACAGCAATTCTTCCTGTTGAGTATAATACTCCTCCTCCAATTCGTCATACCAGTCAGCCCACTTGCCGAACCGGAAACTTTCCTGTATCTCAAAGGTGGAGCAGGTCAAAAAGCCATAGCAGTCAATCTTCAGAATCGTGCCTTCTTCCACGTGCAGCACTTCAAACGGATACTTGTGGAAACCGGCTTTCTGCAACGCCTTTTTCAGAATGCTTTCCGTCGAGGCATAAACGTAAAGACCAAGTTCTGCAAAGTGGAGCAGGCACATGGGATTGCTGCCCTTGATGATGTAGAGTGTGTTGTTCTCGTCCAAGGCGGTAAAGCAGAAACTGCCCTGAACTAACTCCGCCATATTTTTGAGCGAGTCGAAGTCCAATTTGCCTTGTTGTTCTAACAGTTGTACTGCAACATAGCTGTCAGTTTCGATCTGCGTTTGCGGCAGGTGCTTTTCCACACGCAAATTCTTGTCGTTGTACAGTACACCGTTATGGGCAAAGGCAAAGTTGACATCCGCATGACCATAAAAGGGGTGATTGTTGTAGTTGAACTTCTCGTTGCCCTGTGTGGTCATGCGAGTATGTCCCATAACGGCTCTTGTGCCGTTGGGGGCATTAAAGCGAATCTTGTGGGCAGGTTTCGGTCTTTTGTAGATAGTAACCTTACCGCCTTTCACATAGGCAATCCCAGACGCATCCGTTCCTCGTTCTTCTGCCGCATTTGCCAGAGCCTGTGTCAGTTTTTTCAACAGCCTGTCCGACACAACACCTTTGTAGTCTAGCCAACCAAATAATGCACACATATCAATATTCCTCCGTTTCTTCCACTCTGTCATTGATGTACAGCTGACGTTCTTTCAGATACTGAATCAACTCTGGCTCTGTGATGTCAGCTACAAAGTCTGACCAAGACAATTTTGCAATGCTGTCATCGGTGTTATACATGGCAGCATCACAGATTCGATTGACCAGCTGAATGGTTGCAATGAACGTGTTGTACTTCAAAGTGCCTCTGAAAAGTCTGAACTCCACAGTGTGATAGTTGCAAAGGTTTACTGCGGCATACCGACCGTTGCCGCCCTTTTTTGCCTTGTCCATGATTGCTTTCGGGGTATGTTCATAGCCGTATCTTGCCGCCCAGCGGTTCATGGTGTATTCGGAACGGCGGCTAAACTTCAATAACTCATTCCAATGATGCTCTACAAAATACAGGATTCTTGAAATCACCTCGTCCTGTTCTTCCTGATTATTGGAAAAAGCGTTGCGGTTCACATGAAGATGCAGACCGCAGGTTGAAGTCTGATGCGAGCGGTAGCCTTGACGAACGGCACGGTGCATAATATCTTCCCACGGGAATTCATTGATGTGATAGTCCATGGTGCAAGGGTGGGAAACCAGTTCCATGCCATCATCCAAAGAGCCGTCTGTCTTGATGTAGAGCAGGTCGGCATGGGCATTGGCAATGTCCAGCAACTCTTCGGCATAATCATCATCTCTGCCTGCTCCGTCAATTTCCAGTTCGATGCCAAAGTAACGATTGCCTTCGCCGTAGAAAATAGGATTCGGCTTGTAGCCATATTCGTGAATCAGATTGCTCTCCTCTCGTTCGTCCTCGTAGCAGTCACGGCAGTACGTTTCACCGTCCAGATAATAGGCATCGTCTTCGTGCAAGAGAGCATCACAACAACTGCATCTGGTGTAGCTGTGATGGTAGCAATGGCTGCACAGCGTGATGTCATTATCACCATAGACATCTTCGTCCCAGATGCGTTCGCCGCAACATTCACAAGTGGTAGTGTGATTCTCCAAGCAGTCGGAACAGATGATCTGCCCGTTCCACTCGGTGTAATCGTCATCGTCAATAAGGCATCCGCAGCACTCACAATACAAGGTTTCTTCAGTTGTTTTTACTTCTTCACTCATTTGAAATTCCTCCGTAAAATGAAAATTGCCCTACCGATTTTCTTCGGTAGGGCTTTGTGTTTGGGTTTAATATTCTTCTGCT
>UQYK01000082.1 GCA_900545285.1 uncultured Ruminococcus sp. | reverse complement strand
ATTCCCCGGATCTATACCAACAAGCCCCGTACTACAGGCGAAGGCTATAAAGGCATGGTACATCAGCCGGATCCGGAAAAGGCAGAGGATATGCTGCAAGGCCTGATTGCTATTCGGGAAATGCACACCCGTGCCATTGAGCAGACAGGTCTCACCTGTGCTGATGAAATGCTCTATCCGGAAAATCACCGTTATTTGTCCGACCTGCTGTCTTATGTCGCAGTTGGTGCGCGCTCTGTTGAAAACCAGCAGCACCGTCTGACTGCCAGCGGTCTGGATATTCCGGTTGGTATGAAAAATCCCACCGGCGGCGATCTGGCCGTTATGATGAACTCTCTGGTAGCAGCACAGGCTTCTCATGTTTTCCTGTACCGCGGCTGGGAAGTAAAGTCTGCCGGAAATCCGCTGTCTCACGCAATTCTCCGCGGCGCAGTGGATCCGCTGGGACGTACCATTCCGAATTATCACTATGAAGATCTGATGACACTTTGTGGCCTGTATGCAAAGAAGGATCTGAAAAACCCGGCTGTTATTGTCGATGCAAACCACGCAAACTCCGGAAAGAAGTATCTGGAACAGGTTCGTATCTGCAATGAGGTACTGCATAGCTGCCGCCACAGTAACGATATTCAGTCACTGGTAAAGGGCTTTATGGTAGAAAGCTATCTGGAAGACGGCGCACAGAAAATCGGCGATGGTTGCTATGGTAAGTCCATCACTGACCCGTGCCTCGGCTGGGAAAAGACAGAACGTCTCATTTATGATATTGCAGATCAGCTCTAAGAAAAGCTTGTTCTGTACAACAGGAATCATATGACGAAAGGAGCGGCAGATATGGCATCCATGAGTCAATTGACGATGGCAATGGTAACATTGTACAGCGGTGATCCGAAGCGTGTGCAGCATTTTATGAAGGTGTATGCTTTTGCAAAAATGATTGCAGAAGAAGAGCAAATCGGATCCAAACAACGGGAAATCATTGAAGCAGCCGCATTGGTGCATGATATCGGGATTCATGCAGCTGAAAAAAAGTATCATTCCGCAGCAGGGGAATATCAGGAACTGGAAGGACCGCCGATTGCGCGGGCAATGTTAATGGCATTGGAATTTTCACCAGCGGTTACCAATCGTGTTTGTGAACTGGTGGCGCATCATCATTCTTATGATACAATTGATGATGTTGACTTGCAAATTCTGGTGGAAGCAGATTTCATTGTAAATGCCTATGAGGATGGTCTCCCGAAGCGGAGCATTAAATCCTTCCGGGATAAGATTTTTCAGACGGAAACGGGAATTCATTATCTGAATGAAATTTTCTCCCTTGCTTCTTAAATGCGAAATGACCGACAGTATAGATGATTCTAATGAAGAAGATAGAAAAGGCACAGTTGATTTATACCAACTGTGCCTTTTTTCATAGGGAAACCAGATGCCGTTTTGTCAGCATTTTCCGGCTGCTGTTTTCCGATAAAACTGAAACGCATTTTCCCGTACGGTCAAATCGAAATGATCTCCTGGCTGGATTTCCTGCCGCAAAATTTTTCCGGCAAGAGAGGTTTCCACCATCTGTGCCAGATAGTGCTTCATTGGGCGTGCGCCGTATTGCGCCGTGCGCGGCGCGTTTGCCAGAAGATGCACAGCCTCCGGCGTAAATTCCATGGATATTTTCATGCTGGCCAGCCGCTTTTGCAATCCTTGCAGCAGCTGTGCCGCGATTGTCTCCAGGCTCTTTGTCTCCAACGGCTGGAACCACAAAGTATCATCCAGCCGTCCTAAAAATTCCGGGGAGAAGTGTCGACGCAGCGTGTCCTGCGCACTGGCGTTAATGCCGCTTTGGGGCGATGTCAAAAATCCCAGTTGTTCTCCGGTACGCATGGCCTCGCCGCCCAAATTGGAGGTGAGAATCAGGAGCGCGTGACAAAAGTTCGTGGTTCTGCCGCAGGAATCAGTGAGTACACCGTCTTCCATAATTTGTAGCAGAATGTTGCAGACATCCGGATGTGCTTTTTCAATTTCATCAAATAGAATGACGCAGTATGGATGGCGGCGCACCCGCTCGCAGAGAATGCCGCCCTCTTCAAAACCCACATATCCCGGAGGAGCGCCGATCAGTTTGGATACGGCATGCTTTTCCATCATTTCGGACATATCGATTCGGATCAGATTTTCTTTCGCATCAAACAGATGTTCCGCCAGAGCAGTCGCCATTGCAGTTTTTCCCACACCAGTAGGGCCGGCAAAGAGAAAGGTTCCAATAGGACGCTTGTGATCGGAAAGTCCTGTACTGGAACGGAACAATGCGGCTGTTAGCTGATCGATAATGGCATCGTGTCCCACAATCTTTGCTTTTAGCGTTTCACCGAGTGTCAGCAGTTTCTGCCGCTGCGCTGCGGTGATTTTTTCTGTGGGAATGCCAGTTCTGCCCGCAATAATGGCCGCGATATCTTCTTCGGAGACGCAGGCGGGGCTTTCTTGCAGAGCGTCGGAACGCTCCCACCGGATTCGTGCGCGCGAGCAAGCTTCATCTAATAAATCAATGGCTTTATCCGGCAGAAACCGGTCGTGCAGATAACGGTCTGCATAGGCAATGGTATTTTTCAAGACACTGTCCGAGATGAGAACCCGGTGAAATTTGGCATAGGTGTCTTTCAATCCTTGCAACATGGTATAGCACTGCATCGGAGTAGGCTCTGCCACTGTGACAGGCTGAAAGCGGCGTTCCAGTGCGCTGTCCTTTCCAATCGAGTTGCGGAACTCGTCAGGAGTTGTGGCGCCGATAAGACGAATCTCACCTCGAGCCAGCTGCGGCTTTAGCATATTTGCAGCGTCAATGGCACCTTCCGCAGCACCTGCTCCCACAATTGTGTGCAGCTCATCGATAAAGAGAATGATATTTCCATGATCTGCCGCTTCTGTGAGACAATTTTTCAACCGCTCCTCAAAGTCGCCCCGGTATTTAGCGCCAGAAAGCAGCGCCGGCAAATCTAAAGCAAACAGCTGCATGTTTTGCATAGATTCCGGGACATCGCCTTCCATGATTTTTCTGGCAATGCCTTCTACAATTGCAGTTTTCCCCACGCCGGCTTCTCCGATTAAGCAGGGATTGTTCTTGGTTCTGCGAGACAGAATGCGGATAATCTGCTGCAATTCCTTTTCCCGTCCGATCAGCGGATCGTAAGCGTGGGGGCGGGACGGATCTGTCATGCGCTTGCCGTATTGAAACAGGGAAGGGCATGTTTTCCGTGAAATCGTATCCGGCTGTTGCCGCTCCATACGCACCCCATATGCGCTGTCATTGCTGCACAGCATGCACAATTGGTTCAGGCTGACCCCTAACTTTTTCAAAATGGCAACGGCGCTGCAGCAGGGGGCATGAATCATGGAGAGCAGAAGATGTTCCGTTCCGGCCAGCGCCTTTTCACTGTCTCTGGCGCGCTCCTTGGCATCCTCTAATATTGCCACAAGGGATGGTGTGAGGCAGTCCTCCCGGACTTGTGCCGGAACGCCGCGCCCGACCAGATCCGTTACCGCTTGCCGCAGGCGCTCTGAGGTCACTTGCTGCGCAGCCAGCGCACTGGCGGCAGCGTTGGTGCCCTCTTCCATCAGGCCCAGCAGCAGGTGCTCACTGCCAATATAGGTGTGCCCGAATTCTTCTGCGGCGTGAATGGCTTCCTTCATTGAAATGATTGCTTTTCCTGTAAAACCCTCTGTATAACGCATTCGTGAAATCTCCCTTTCTGTGTGCTCTATGTCTCGTATCAGACAAGACCGGAAGAATGTTCCGGCATTGTCAATGGATTCCATAGACAAGTATGCCACAAAAAAACTAAAATATTTGTCGAAGGAGTCACACAATTTCAGCTGTGGCATACAATGTAGTATGAAACAGACAAAAAACAGTTTGTTTCAAATAAATCTGACATGAAGGAGATTGTGTATTATGTGTTTTGATGGAAATGGTGGATGCTGCTGGATTATCATTCTGCTGGTTATTCTGTTCTGCTGCTGCGGTTGCGGCAACGGCGGTGGCTGCAACAATGGCTGCGGCGGCTGTGGATGCTAAAAATCCGATAGTTCTCGCATAGCATAAGAAAAACGGGTGCAGAATTTCTGTACCCGTTTTTTATTGATAGATTGTCAAGTCAAGTGCAACACAATCAGAGAAAAAATTTTTGAAGCACC
>UQYK01000081.1 GCA_900545285.1 uncultured Ruminococcus sp. | reverse complement strand
ATGGCTGACCAGTTTGGTAAAAAAGTGAGAACATCCGATGAGGTGCAGAATTTTTCTCTGTACCTTGTCGGTGTTTTTATGCCTGTACAAATTGAAAATGTTTTGTGAACTCTTTTCAAACTACCAAAAAGGCTGGTAGTTTGAATGATAGAGTAAGTTCGACGATTAGGAAAGGGGGTGTCCATGTGAGTGTGAATGAACGGCGTGCCGAAATCATGAAGATTTTAGTTGCTCGCAGACAAACAACAGTTCCACTTCTTGCACAGGAATTGTGTGTATGTTGTAATACTGTTCGCAACGACATTCATGCACTTGCATTGGACTATCCTCTGGAGACGTGTTCCGGGAATGGCGGCGGTGTTAGAGTAGCAGATTGGTATCATCCATATAAAAATATGCTTACAGAAGAACAATCTGTTGCTTTGGAGCAATTGCTATTGTTTGCAGATATTCGGCAAGCAGAAGTGATTCGCCAAATATTAGCGGAATTTAGTTCTCAGATCTATCGTCAAAAATATGCAAAGGAGTGAAATCAAATGAAAACCCTCATAGATGTCCTTGCTGCACTCAGCGATTTCGTAAAGGTCGCATCAGAGTGGGCAGAAAGTGCTTCCAAAGCGGAAATGGAGACGTTTACACAGATCTGTCCGCAAAAAGAAGAAACGGTCAAAAAAGCAGTGGAAAAGGCGGTCACACTGGAAGAAGTCCGCAGCGTTCTGGTAAATCTGTCCCGCAGTGGACAAAAGGAAACGGTGCTGAAACTGCTGCAAAAGCATGGCGGCAGTCGATTGTCTGAAGTTCCGCCGGAACGGTACGCTGCACTATTTGCAGATGCACAGGAGGCAGCCCATGCCGAATAAACACGCTATGCTCTCTGCTTCCTCCAGTGCTCGATGGCTGGCGTGTCCGCCCTCCGCACAGATCTGTGCTGCCCTGCCGGATACCGTGACGGACTACGCACGGGAAGGCACGTGTGCTCACGAGTTGGCAGAATATAAGGTGCAGAAATTGCTCGGGAATCCGGCATCTAATCCCACGGAGAACTTAGACTTCTACGATGCAGAAATGGAAGACTGCACGGACAGCTATGCACAATACATCGCCGAACTGCTGGCAACTCTGCAAGAACCCATGGTCTTAGTGGAACAGCGTCTGGATTTCAGCCGATACGTTCCGGATGGCTTCGGAACGGGTGATTGCGTGATTGTTGCAGACTCGGTTTTAACTGTCATCGACTTCAAGTATGGCAAGGGCGTGGCGGTATCCTCCGACCACAACTCGCAGATGATGCTGTATGCTCTTGGAGCGTTGGAACTGTTCGATGCCCTCTATGACATTGTAGAGGTTCGGATGGTAATCTTTCAGCCGAGAATCCAGAACCTCAGCGAATGCACTCTGCCGCTGTCAGAACTGCTGCACTGGGCAGAAACCGAACTGAAACCAAAAGCCGAACTTGCCGCCAGAGGCGAGGGCGAATTCTCTGCCGGAGAGCACTGCCGCTTCTGCAAAGTGAAAGCAACTTGCCGGAAACGGGCGGAGTACAATCTGCAATTGGCGAAGTATGATTTCGCCATGCCGGACAAGCTGACCGATACCGAAATCGAAGCAATTTTGGAAACTGCCGACCAACTGGTTGCATGGGCTTCCGATGTCAAGGAATACGCTTTGCAGCAGTCCTTACAGGGAAAAGCGTGGAAGAATTGGAAGCTGGTTGAAGGCAGAGCAAGACGAGCATATTGCAGTGAAACTGCAGCAGCGGAGGTGGTACAAACTGCTGGATTCGACCCATACGAACATAAGGTACTGGGCATTACCGCAATGACCAGAATGCTGGGCAAGAAAAAATTCGAAGAATTGTTGGGAGATTTGCTTGTGAAACCAAAGGGAAAGCCAACACTTGTTCCGCTATCAGACAAACGACCTGCGTGGAATACTGCACAGGTAGATTTCAAAGAATAAAGGAGTTTTTATCATGGCAAAGTATATCAATCCTGCAAAAGTAGTAACCGGTGTATGCAGATTTAGCTACGCCAACCTCTGGGAAGCAAAGGCAATGGACGAGAACAGCAAGCCAAAGTACAGTGTTTCCCTCATCATTCCGAAGTCGGACACGAAAACCATCGAGAAGATTCGTGCCGCCATTCAGGCCGCCTACGAGGAAGGACAGGGCAAGTTGAAAGGCAACAGCAAGTCCGTTCCGCCGCTGACTTCTCTCAAGACACCGCTTCGGGATGGTGACTTGGAACGACCGGACGATGAAGCGTATGCCAACAGCTATTTCGTCAACGCCAATTCCATCACTGCCCCAGGCATTGTGGACGCTGCTTGCCAGCAGATTTTAGACCACAGCGAGATTTACAGCGGTGTCTACGGCAGAGCCAGCATCACCTTCTATGCGTTCAACACCAAGACATCCCGTGGTATTGCCTGCGGACTGCAGAACATCCAGAAGATTCGGGATGGCGAGCCGCTGGGCGGTCACAGCCGTGCAGAGGACGACTTTGCAACCGTAGAAGACGAGGATTTTCTGAACTAAGATAGCTGGGCGGACAGCTAGGCGTTATGCTTGGGTGGGTAATTGAGATAAACATGATTACAATTGATATCGAAACAAAATCCGATAAGGACATATCAAAATGCGGCATTTATGCTTATACAGATACCCCATATTTTGATATTTTGCTGTTTGCCTATTCCATAGACGGACAGCCTGTTCAGGTAGTGGATATGGCAAACGGTGAAGAAATTCCCGAAAATGTTCTCGCTGCTCTTGTTGATGAAAACGTGATAAAAAGGGCATTTAATGTGAATTTTGAGAGAGTTTGTCTTTCAAAATATCTTCGTAAGAATTATCCTCAATATTTTCAGAGTTACAGCATTGACGAAGATACTGTCGGAGATTTCTTAAATCCTGAAAGCTGGCACTGCTCTATGATTCATGCAAGAACGCTCGGACTGCCGTCATCACTTGCAGAAGTCGGAAAGGTTCTGGGCATTGAACAGCAGAAAATGACAGAGGGCAAGGCTCTCGTCAAATTCTTTTGTGTGCCATACGACACAGTTGACGGTGTCCCACAGTTTCATAATCCGAAAGATTATCCCGATAAATGGGAGATTTTTAAAGCATACAACAAGCGAGATGTTGAGGCTGAATTGGAAATTGACAGAAAACTGTCACGTTTTCCTGTCCCCGATTTTATCTGGCAGGAATTTTATCTTGACCAGGAAATTAACGACAGAGGTATTCTCGTAGATATGCAGCTTGCAGATAAGGCAATTAGCCTTGATGCAGAGGCAAAAGAAGAACTGACAGCTGAAATGAAAAGGTTGACAGGCGTAGAAAATCCGAATTCTGTATATCAGTTGCTGGATTGGCTTGAAACACAGGGGTACAAGTCGGATTCACTTGGCAAAACACAGGTGCAGGAACTCATCAAAACTGCAAAAGAACCTGTGAAATCTGTGCTTCAGATGCGTTTGCAGTTGTCTAAATCTTCGGTGAAAAAATATACTGCTATGAAAAATACAGCTTGCAGCGATAATCGTGCAAGAGGGATGTTCAGCTTTTATGGGGCATCAAGAACGGGGCGTTGGGCTGGCAGAAATGTGCAATTGCAAAATCTTCCGCAGAATCACTTGCCGGATTTATCAGAAGCCCGTGAACTTGTAAAGTACGGTTCTTTTGAAGATATTCAGATGCTGTATGATGATGTTCCTGATACGCTGTCACAGCTTATCCGTACCGCTTTTATTCCAAGACAGGGTATGAAGTTTATTGTTGCGGACTTCTCTGCCATTGAAGCAAGAGTGATCGCATGGCTTGCAGGTGAAGAATGGCGAATGAAGGCTTTTGCAAACGGTGAGGACATTTACTGTGCATCAGCATCAAAGATGTTCGGTGTGCCAGTTGTAAAGCATGGTGAAAACGGTCATTTAAGGCAGAAAGGAAAGATATCCGAATTGGCTTGTGGTTTCGGCGGATCGGTTGGAGCCATGAAAGCGATGGGAGCAGATTCTCTTGGCTTATCCGATACGGAACTGAAACAGATCGTAACCGACTGGCGTGAGGCTTCACCGCATATTACAGAACACTGGTGGGCGGTAGATAGAGCTGTAAAAAAGGCAGTTAAAGAAAAAACAGCAACGAAAACACACGGACTGCTATTTTCCTATGAGGCAGGGTTTCTGTTCATAAGGCTGCCAAGCGGAAGACGTCTTGCTTATGCTAAACCCTACATCGGTAAGAATAAATTCGGTGGTGAATCTGTTACATATATGGGCATTAATGCTCAGAAAAAATGGGACAGACTTGAAAGTTATGGGCCGAAATTTGTAGAGAACTGCGTCCAAGGAATTGCAAGAGATCTGCTGATGTATTCCATGCAGACACTATCACAATATTTCATTGTCGGTCATATTCACGATGAAATGATCATCGAATGCCCGAAAGATACAAAGCTGGATGAGATCTGTCAGCAGATGGCGAGAACGCCAGACTGGGCAAAGGGACTGTTGCTTCGGGCAGACGGATATGAATGCAGCTTTTACAAGAAAGATTAGGAGGATTCCATATGTTTTACATCAAAGAAAATCTGAATGACACCACCAGTATC
>UQYK01000080.1 GCA_900545285.1 uncultured Ruminococcus sp. | reverse complement strand
AGCAAAATTTGCCGAAAAGACACTTGTATACGCTTGTGAAGACAGGTTCTTACAGTTTTATTATACCACACGACCGCACAAAAAGCAAGATGCTGTGTCAGAATTCTTTTCAGACCAAAACAGCAGCGCACCAAAAAAGAGACAGATTCCCCATTGTAAAAGCGGAGGAGATCTGTCTCTTTGTATTTTTTAAAGTCTGGTTTCCGGCTCAGAAGAAGGTTCTATTTTCTGCAAGGCTTCACTGGCAAGATACAGCGAGCCGCAGACAACTACCATGCCGTGATCTGTCTTTGCCTGCGCAAGTGCTTCGGCATAGGCATTTTGAAAGGAATCTGCTGTCCGGACAGACGGCATTGGTGCAAAGCACTTTGCCAGGGAATCTGCCGGAACTGCCTTTTCCAAAAAATCATCCACGCAAATCACCGTATCAAATACGCTTTTCAGAATGCTGCATGCCGTAGAATAGTCCTTTGTTGTCAGCATGCCGCAGATACCGTGAATCGGCCGGATTCCGCAGCGGCGGAGCAGCTCAGCCAGCGCCATGACGCCAGCCTGATTGTGGCCGCCGTCCAGCAGTACAAGCGGTTCCTGCCGGAGAATCTCCGTCCGGGCCGGAACACGCACCCCGGCAAAAGCAGCCTGCGCCGTTGCGGCAGAAATCGGATACCCATGCATTCCCAGCAAGCGAATCATTTCAATTGCAGTCATGGCATTGTACACCTGATGCCGTCCCGGCATGTGCAGGGTATAGGAAAAGCTGTGATACTGAAACACCGTTTCACAGAGCGACTCCGACAAAATGTGGCAGTCCTGCATATTCGGGGTGAGAAAGGGCGCGTTCTTTTGCTCTGCTGTCTGTGCAACATAGGCTTTCACCTCGTCTGTATTATCCGGAGACAATACCACCGGACAGCCGGGCTTGACAATGCCAGCTTTCTGGACGGCAATTTCCAGAAGGGTATTGCCCAACAGTGCCATGTGATCAAAGGAAATGGAAGTAATTGCTGTTACCAGGGGCATTTTGACGACATTGGTTGCGTCCAGCAGTCCGCCGATTCCCGTTTCCAGAATCACCAGATCGCAGCGCTCTTCCAAAAACCAGAGCAGCGCAATGGCCAGGGTGATTTCAAACTGGGAACAATCCCCGGAAACCGCACAGGCCTTTACCTGTTCGCAGAAGCGGCAGAGAGACTCCGGCGGAATATCTGTTCCGTCAATCTGAATCCGGTCAGTATAATGCCGGATAAACGGAGAAGTCAGCGTTCCGGTTCGATAGCCGGCCGCCGTTGCGGCTGCGGCACAGAGTGCAGTGACAGAGCCTTTTCCATTGGTTCCGGCGATGTGTACCACCTGCAATTGCTCCTGGGGATTGCCCAGCTCGTCCAGAAGAGACTGTATCCGGGTCAAATCCTGCACCGGCTTGCCGCTCTTCTGATAACTCTGAATATATTCCATGGTTTCCGAAATTGTCAATTGGTAAAAATCCCCTTTCTCTGCAATTGCACGGAAGGCAAGGACTTACTGCAATGCTTCCAGAGACTGCATAATCTTGTCCATTTTTTCCTGTGCCTTTGCCAGCTTTGCCTTTTCTGCCTCTACCAGCTTTTCCGGTGCCTTGGCCAGGAAGCCCTGATTGGACAGCTTTTTGCTCAGGAAGTCCAGATCCTTCTGCACCTTTTCCTGTTCCTTTTTCAGTCTTGCCAGTTCCTTGTCCTTGTCGATCAGTTCGTCCATAGGGATAAAGATCCGGACACTGTCGGTTACTGCGGTGGCAGCATCCGGCATATCAAACTTTTCGCTCACCTCTACTGCGGAAGCAGAAGCCAGTTTTTCGAAGAATACAGAGGTGCTCTGATACAGTTCCGGCTCTGTGGTTTCAATGCAGACGCGCGCCTTTTTGGAAGGCGGTACCTGCATTTCTGTCCGGCGGTTCCGGATGGCGCGGATGGCATCAATTACCTTTTCAAACTGTGCCGCATCTGCAAAGTCATACTTGGCATCATAGACCGGATAGGATTCCTTGATAATCATGGATTCGCCGTCTGTCAGTACCTGCCAGATTTCTTCTGTGATATAGGGCATAAACGGATGCAGCAGTTTCAGCATGCCGCGCATAACCCAGACCAGAACAGCCTGCGCCTTTTCCATTGTGGCGCCGCCGGCCTGAATCCGGGGCTTAGTCAGTTCAATATACCAGTCACAGTAGACATCCCAGATAAAGTCGTAGATCTTAGCGCTTGCAACACCGATTTCAAATTTATCCAGATTTTCGCCCACTTCCTTGGCAACAGCATTAAACTTGGAAACAATCCAGCGGTCTTCCAGTTCCAGATCTTCCGGCAGGCCGTTGTACTGGAAATCTTCCGGCAAGTTCATCATGATAAAACGGGAAGCGTTCCAGAGCTTGTTGGCAAAGTTCCGGGCAGCCTTTACCTTATCATCGCTGTAACGCATGTCATTGCCCGGTGCGTTGCCGGTTGCCAACATAAACCGCAGGGCATCTGCGCCGTATTCGTCAATGACCTTTAGCGGATCAATGCCGTTGCCCAGGGACTTAGACATCTTCCGGCCCTGTTCATCCCGTACCAGGCCGTGAATCAAAACGGTGTTAAAGGGAACTTCGCCCATATTTTTCAGACCGGAGAACATCATGCGGACAACCCAGAAGAAGATGATGTCATAGCCGGTGACCAGGGTGTTGGTGGGATAGAAATATTTCAGTTCCTCGGTGTTATCCGGCCAGCCCAGTGTGGAGAACGGCCACAGTGCAGAACTGAACCAGGTATCCAGGGTATCCGGATCCTGACGCATGGGCTTTCCGCACTTCGGGCAGACTGCGTGGTCTTCCTTGGTAACGGTCATTTCGCCGCAGGCATCGCAATAGAATGCCGGAATCTGATGACCCCACCACAGCTGGCGGGAAATGCACCAATCCTTGATATTTTCCAGCCAGTGGAAATAAATCTTGTTAAACCGCTCCGGTACGAACTTGGTTTTGCCGGTTTTTACAGCGTCAATGGCCGGCTGTGCCAGGGGCTTCATCTTGACAAACCACTGCTTGGAAACGCGCGGTTCTACTGTTGTGCCGCAGCGATAGCAGGTGCCTACGTTGTGGTTATAGTCTTCGATTTCTACCAGCGCGCCCTCAGCCTTCAGGTCTTCTACGATTGCCTTTCTTGCTTCATAGCGATCCATGCCGGCATACTTCGGATAAGCATCTACAATCTTGGCATCATCGGTCATCACGTTGATAACTTCCAGATTATGCCGCAGACCAACTTCGAAGTCGTTCGGGTCGTGTGCCGGTGTAATCTTTACCACGCCGGTTCCAAAGTCCATTTCTACATAATCATCTGCTACAATGGGAATCTCCCGGTGTACCAGAGGCAGAATCAGGGTTTTGCCTACCAGGTGTTTATACCGTTCATCGTTGGGATTGACTGCTACGGCAGTATCACCCAGCAGGGTTTCCGGACGGGTGGTCGCCAGTTCCAGATAACCGCTGCCGTCTTTCAGGGGATACCGCAGATGCCAGAAATGGCCGGCCTGGTCTTCATATTCCACCTCAGCATCTGAAATAGAGGTCAGGCACTTCGGGCACCAGTTGATGATGCGCTCGCCCCGGTAAATCAGGCCTTCTTCATAATACTTGATGAAAACTTCCTTGACAGCCTTGCTGCATCCTTCATCCATGGTGAAGCGTTCTCTGGTCCAGTCGCAGGAAGAGCCGAGCTTTTTCAGCTGTTCCACAATCCGGCCGCCGTACTGCTTCTTCCATTCCCAGGCGCGTTCCAAAAATGCTTTTCTGCCGATATCCTCTTTTTTGATGCCTTCCTTGCGCATTGCCTCAACGATCTTGGCTTCGGTTGCAATGGAGGCGTGGTCGGTTCCCGGCAGCCACAGAGTGCTGTAGCCGGACATCCGCTTCCAGCGAATCAGAATATCCTGGAGTGTCTCGTCCAGGGCATGTCCCATGTGCAGCTGGCCGGTAATGTTCGGCGGGGGAATGACGATGGTATACGGTTCCTTCTCCGAATCCACATGGGGAGTAAAGCTGCCGCTGTCATTCCACATCTGATAAATGCGGTCTTCAAAATCTTTTGGCTGGTAGGATTTTGCCAGTTCCTGTTTCATATTTTCAATTCCTTTCTGCCGATGGCCTGTTCCGTTGCCGGCTGTGCATGGTGTTCCACGTAAAACGGGCGTAAAAAAACGCCCCGGCAATCGTTTCCATTGCTCAGGGCGAACGAGATAAAGTCCGTGTTACCACCTGAATTCGGCGAATCTGAAAATTCACCGCGCTCACGTTATCCGGATTCAGTCAAACGGATAACTGCACAATAACGGGTGCTCCCGGCATGAACTACACACGAAACTCGCTTCCCTCATGCTGCTCAGAGGCTACCTTCTTTCCGGATTGCCGGAAGCTCACACCTGCCGCTCCCTCTCTGCAAGGCCAATGCCGGGAAATACTCTTCCTCGTCTCTGCATTTCGTCGTTGATGCTAAGTCAGAACCTGTCTTCATAAGAAATATATGTGGATTTTCGAGCACAATTTTGTTGCAGACAAGGCGAAAATGCGCAGGCGGGCTGTCGGTCGCAATCTATCCTAGTGCGACACTCCTTTGTTCTCGAGCAGAATCCTGCCTCGAACGCAGTCG
>UQYK01000079.1 GCA_900545285.1 uncultured Ruminococcus sp. | reverse complement strand
AGTTGCTTTCATCCCACATCAGATGCGGATCACCACGGTGAGGAATGATATGGTCAACCACAGTCGCTGCCGTGAACCGTCCCTGTGCCTTGCAACGCACACACAAGGGATGCCGGCGGAGGTACGCTTTGCTGAGCCGCTGCCACCTGCTGCCGTAGCCACGCTTAGCGGCAGACGGTCGGTCTGGGTGCAATGGCTGATGCTCTGCACAGTACAAGCCGTCTGTCAGATTGGGACAGCCGGGGTGCTTACATGGTTTCAGTGCCTTCCTCGGCATAAGGTTCATCTCCGGATACAAAAAGCCGCCTCGGATGATTCCATGGCGGCTCTCGTTTTATTCTTTGCTATGATACAGTATAGCATACCATAAAGCTCTTATCAAGTCTTATGAACTCTGATGAACTCTTAACTTTTCAAGTGCTTTATTGTGGAGGTAGTAAATATGCTGTACGCTATAGTCTAATTCATTTGCCACCACTTTCCATGGCTTAAACTCCAGATACCGTTTTGTAAGAAGATCACGGGAATCTGCATCTGCGACCTTCTGAATCTGTTTTCGCATTTCATGCATCAAATGTTGAAGTTCCATTTTGGTTTCTTCGATTTCTTCTTCCAATGACAAAATTTTTTCTACAGCAATTTCCATCTTGTGTGGTTCTGGAGAAACTGTTTTAGGGGAATCTCCACCTTTTCCAACCATACCCTCAGCAGATTGTCGTATGCAATCGATCTCATGCTCTTTCCGAAAGATTCGGTGTCGGAGGCGTTCTGCCTCTTCCATGTATGCTTTTGGATTCATGCATTTTCCTCCCTCACAATTTCAGCACGCACAGCAGTCATCAAAGCGGTCTGGGTTTGTTCTTTCTGGGTTAGGGCTTTCAGGATACGTTCGTCAATCGTCCCTTTCGTGATGAGATGTAGAATGACGACCGTTTCGGACTGCTGCCCCTGCCGCCACAGTCTGGCGTTGGTCTGCTGGTAGAGTTCCAGACTCCAGGTCAGTCCGAACCAAATCAGGTGAGAACCGCCTGCCTGTAAGTTCAAGCCATGACCAGCAGCGGCAGGATGTAGCAGACCAACTTGCAGCTTTCCGGCGTTCCAGTTCCGGATACTGTCGGAGGACTGGATTTCCTGATAGGAAACATTCAGCTTTCGCAATCGCTCTTGAATCCGCTCCAAATCATGCTTGAACCAATACGCCACCAGAACAGGCTTGCCATTGGCTGCCTCTATCAGGTCTTCCAGTGCATCCAGCTTTCGGCTGTGGATGGGAATCACTGCTCCGGTGTCGTCATACACCGCTCCATTCGCCAGTTGGGAAAGTTTGTTGCTGAGGGCAGCAGCATTAGCGGCGGTAATCTCAGTGTCCTGCATCTCCAGAATCAATTCAGACTTGAACCGCTTGTAGGTTTCTTGCTCCGTGTCGGACAGCTGCACAGGATATTCGTTGGAAAGTAATTCCGGCATGTGCAGGTGGTCAACTGCTTTCATCGAAACCGTGATGTCCGATATTTTCTCGTATATTCTTTCTTCTGCATCCGGAAGAGGCTTATAGGAATACACGATATATCCGTTCTGCTTGTCCGGCTTGAAGTAGGCATTCCGATACTGCCCGATGAATCTGCCGAGCCGCTGCCCCATATCCAGCAGACGGAATTCTGACCATAAATCCATCAAACCATTGCTGGCAGGAGTACCAGTCAGCCCCACGATGCGTTTCACATTCGGTCGAACTTTCATCAGGGCTTTGAAGCGTTTGCTCTGGTGGCTCTTGAAGCTCGACAGTTCGTCAATCACTACCATGTCATAATCGAACTTCGTGTTGTTGACGAGCCAGTCAATGTTTTCTCGGTTGATGATGTAGAGGTCGGCAGGAGCGTTCAAGGCGGCAAGGCGTTCCTCGACCGTACCGACAACAATGCTGTATCGCAGCGATTTCAAATGCTCCCACTTTTCAATCTCCGCCGCCCAGGTATCCCGTGCAACTCGCAGCGGTGCAATAATCAGAACCTTTCTGACCACAAACAGATCAAACATCAAATTGTGGATTGCGGTCAGTGTTGTAATCGTCTTACCAAGCCCCATATCCAGAAAGAGTGCTGCGATTGGATGTTCCTCGATAAATCGAACAGCATATTTCTGATAATCATGTAGTTCCATCGCTTTTCACCTCCGAGATGATTTTTTCGATGCCCTCACAAGCATCCAAGACATAAACCAGAAAACCCAATCGCCTCAGAAGTTTATGCCGGGAAAGTTGAAGCGGTCTGGGTTTCTCTCCGGGTGCTTTCACTTCCACAAAAGCAATTCTGCCGCCGGGTATCAATACGATGCGGTCTGGAACTCCTGCCGTTCCGGGAGACGTGAATTTCCAGCATACACCGCCATTTTGCTTTACTGCCTTTGTGAGTTTTTCTTCAATTATTTTTTCTAGCATGGGAGTACATACACACTTTCACCATTTTTCATAGCTTCAGTTATTTCATCAAGAACTCTTGGGACATCATCTATTTTGGCAAGAATTCTTTTTTTCCTATCGGTCATAATCACAAGATTTTCAGGATGTAACGTGTCCTGATAGAGTGCATCAAATTTTTCAAGGTTAACCAAAAGATCATTTTTCTTGATCCACATAATGTTTCCTCCTAAAAAGTACGCAATATGGGAATTGTGCCGCTCGTAGCCGGTCATTTACAAGCCTTATATATAGAAGAAATTTTTACTTTTTTTCTCGCCTGCGTAAAGACTGTATATGACCGGCTTACACCGGCACACTCCCGATTTTTGGGGCTTTTTTCGTATTTTTGTGCCGGTCAAGTTAGTCGAGGATGCCATAAGTCAATTGAATTCCAATGATGTATTTACCATCCCTCATCTTTTTTCTCTTGTATCCTGCCTGTTCCAGAGCCGCATAAAAATCAGAGGTACTGCGGATGTATTCACCATTTTCAATGCAGTATTCTCTGTAGTTGTTGTAAAGTTCACCGGATTTCTCCTGATAGCTTCTATTCACGATACAGCATTCATTGATGAAGTTTCCAAGCCAGTCATTGCCTTCCCGATAGGCTCCGATTGCATCTAAAACACACTGCGGTCTGTTGATCTGATAGTTTGCCGCAATCACCTTTCTTGCACCCTCAATCAGCCAGGAAAGCACTGCACCGCCTGCGTTATCCACAAGATGCTGCGTATAGTTTTTGATGTCCTTAGAACCCTGAATCTTGGCGTGAAATGGAATGACAATCAATCTCCGCCATGTGCCATCATCCGATGCACCAACCTTCGGAAGATGATTGGTATACAGCACCAAAGTATGTGAAGGTTCAAAGTGGAATGGTGCTTTGAATTTCTTTTCGGCAAAAATCGGGTCGGTCGAGCACAGCTGCTTGACGACACTGGTATTCAGCCGCATCCCTTCCTGCAATTCTGCCGCAATAATCATCCGTTTTCCTTTCAGTTCCGCCATCTCCGGCTTCACGTTTCTCTTGCAATTGACAGTCAGGGCATCTGCTGAAATGTTTCCGCTGTAACTACCGAGAACCTTGTAGATGACATTCCAAAAAGTTGATTTTCCGTTTCGTCCGTCACCGTAAGCAATAATCATCGCCTCCAAATATACCTTGCCCACAATACAAAGTCCGCAAATCATCTGCACATAGTCAATCAGGCTTTGGTCACCGCAGAAGAACACCTGCAACGCATCATTCCAGAGTTCTTCGCCTTCATTGCTCGGAACGACCGCCGTCACTTTCGTTAAGAGGTCGGCAGGGTCTGTGGGCTTCCAGCCATTCAATCCTTCGGGCAGATAATACGTGCCTCCGGGGGTATTCAAGAGCATGGGATTGCTGTCGAGGGCTTCGGGATTGTGGAGCACAAGCGGCTTTGCGGCATCCAGTGCATTGGTCATACTGCGAACATGGCGATATTTCATGACAAACGCCTTGAAAGCGGCATAGTACTGATACTCCTTGTATGCGGCGATCTGTTCCTCGTCCAGACTATCCCGAAACTTTTTACCGCCATTAATTGCTGCATCTCTTGCAACACCGAGGCTTTCCAGTTTCAAAAGTGACGCTTCCACCTGCTTTTCCGCCTCTGCCAGCTGTACGTCTGTATGTTCGATCATGGCAAGGGTGACAGCGTGTTCTGACTCCTCCCAGTAGGTTCCGTTGTAGCGAAGATAATCGGTCGCAATGGTAAATGCCACCTCATCTGAGAAGCCTTCTACAAATGTGCGAGCCTCTCCAACATCCGAAAAATCATCGGGAATCAGGGATTGTTTGCCATATGCTTCAGGAGAAATATATCCTTCCTGCGAGGTTACTTTTTTGCCGAATTTGCAGGCACTGTGCCAGATGGTTTCCAGTTCTTCATCCGGTAGCGGCGGTTCGCATTCTGCTGCTTTTTCCAGAAACTTCTGATAACTTTCCTCAGTCACGCCAAAACGCTTTACAAGCTTTCCAGCCATGCGAGACATTGTGCTGTTACGCTGCCCCTGCGGAATATTACGGTTCGATTTCATCAGCGTGAGCCAGTCCTCAATGGATAAACTTCCTTCGTGCCATACAACATCGCTCGGACAACCAAACAAAAAACGTGAGGCATCCAGTGCATTTCCGTCAAAGAACGGCAGTTCCTTATGAATCTGATTTTTAACTGCCTTGTGCATCGTGGCGTTTTTGCAGGGTGAAGTAGGAAAGAAAACATGGAAACGTGGACGGGCAGATTTGCTGCCTTTTGTCAACAGATGATGACGGCTGTAGGTCACTGCAAATGCAACATCTCCTAAGCTGTTCATCAGCATTTCAGGCGTGATCCAGTCTTTCGGGTCATCTGAATGGTCGTTGTCACAATCCATGGGTACTACATCAGACAACAGGAAATTGGCATCACTGCGGGCAAAATTCTCATACTGAGCACAGACATGATCGTAGACAACGGCTTTTTTCAAATCCGCTTCTGAAGTAATGACCTTTTGGTTGGAATAAAGGATATTCTTTTCATTGCCGGTACAGTTTGCTGTATAGAGCGTAAATTTCATTCTATTTCCTCCAGTTCTTCTGTAAAATACCGAATGGTCATATGCCGTCGCTTCGCCCATTTGATTTCCTGCTGCATACCCTCCGACCGCACAGAACCAAACACCCACAGCTGGGCACACTTTGACAGCAGTACCAAATTCATGAACATCGCTGTCT
>UQYK01000078.1 GCA_900545285.1 uncultured Ruminococcus sp. | reverse complement strand
CTGCAACAAAATTATGCTCGAAAATCCACATACATTTCTTATGAAGACAGGTTCTAAAATTCTCACTGGCAAAGTTTTAGTCAATGCAATCATAATGAATAACAATATTATACTGCATTTTGTAAAATATGTCAACATACTGAAAACGTGCCGTAAAAAGAAAACCCGGAGTTCTGCATGAGAATCCCGGGTTTTTATAGGAAATCAGATGAAACAAAATGTCATAAGTCAAATCAACGATGCACTGAACACATCTGCAAGCTGTGTCGTCAGATATTGCCGGAAGATGTCACTGTATGTCGGAGCAGACAAAGGTCGAAGCCATTCAGTACACCGTCTGCATTCAGATCTCCTGCCTGCCAGTCAGCAAGCTTTGTTTCCGGAATGCCAAGCAGCCACTTTTGCAAAAGCACAACATCTGCCAAATTCGCTTTGCCGTCTGCATTGATGTCACCTGAAATTGCAGGCGGTTCTTCTGTTATCGCTGTAGTGCTACTGGGTACTGTCGTTGCCGAAACAGAAGTTGCTGAGGTTATCTTTGTTGTAGTGACGGTTGCGGTTGTTGTAGTGGTAGTTGTGGTTGTTGCAGTAGTTGCTGTGGTTGTCGTGGTAAAGGCGACCGCGTTCCACTTCTGGCAGGCGTTACCGTTCACTGCCCACTGCTGCACGTTGGCACCGCTGGACTTTTCTGCGTTTGCCACTTCTACGGCAGCCTGATCTTTTGAAGTGCGTGTCAGGATCGTGTATGTTCCATCGGGGTTTTTGACAAACTTGAACAGGTGCGAACTGGATTTGTTGTTGGTGCGGATCTCGATGTTGGAGCCGTCTGCTTCTCCGACAGAATTCAGATAGTAGGTCTTACCGTCTGCCAGAGCAGAGAGGATGTAATAGTATCCGCCGCCGAATTCTTTCAGTGTCCATGAATTATGAGCTGCGGGCTGGTCTGCACCCCACTGCTGCACGTTGCTGCCGTCCTCAGCTTTTCCGTTTGCCACTTCCAGATACAGATTGCTGTTGGCATTGCGAAATTGGTATGTCTTTGTGGTATCCATGATACAGCCGGTGTCCTCTACCTGTGTCAGCTCCCATTGTTGGGAAGTGTCGGAGAGGTTGACTGCCCATTCCACCACGTTGGCTCCGGCACTTTTGGAAGCGCCCTGTACGGCAACGCAGCTCTGGTCACCGCTTGTCTTCGTGAGCAGGTAATAGACACCGTCTGCGGCTTCGTAGAATTTGAATCGCTGTGCATCGGCATCGGTGGCAGACCAGATGCCGAGATTGGTGCCGTTTGCCGCAGCATTTCCGGCAACGTCCAGCAGGTAGGTCACCTTGTCACCGATCTGTGGATACAGAGTATAGTAGCCATCACCGTCCGACAATACCCGCCATGTGTTGTGGGCTGCGGGTTCATTTGCACCCCACTGCTGGACGTTGGTGCCATCCGCAGCCTTTCCGCCGTCCACTTCCAGATACAGTCCGCTGTTGACGTTCTGTATCATGTAGACTGCACCTTCCTGCAAAGCTGCCGGTGTGTAGTCAGTCACCGGATTGCCATAGGCGGAATCAAAGTTGTTTGTCAGGAACGGTGCTGTGTAAACAGTTGCCGCAAAGGTCTGCATGCTGCTGTCTGTGATGTATTTCAGTTCGCCGGAAGATGATGCAGCACCGGCGTATTTGGTGCAGAAATTCTTGGTGTCTGTGCCCCTGGTGTTGTAAGCATCTAACAGTGTGTAGCCGTAGTTGTCCTTGGGATTCCATGCGCTGGTAATTTTCGCGGTGTAATTCAGCTTTGTCGGGGTTTCTGAACTGTTTTTCGCTGTGTAGGAACCGCTGTCCCGATACGGAGAAGTGTCCGGCTGTACAATGATTTCCCGTCCCGAAACCGCTTGGAAGCGGCAGTTTTCGCTGACCATATTGGATCCCTCGCCGCTAATAATCTGATTGCAGCTGTTCGGCAGAAAGCTGTCATCGCCGGAATAGTAGTTGTTGTAGATGTGACCGCTGCCGTTTCCGATCTGCGGGCAGCGGCGGACGCATTCGTCCCACCAGTTGTACATCAGCGTGGTGCGGCAGCGGGAAGTTTCACTGTTTTGTGTGCCGTATGCCACCGTCCAGAAACGGTTCTTGAATGTGTTATAGGAAATTGTGATATAGTCCGGACTTCTGCCATTATCCTTTGCGTCCAGATAGCTTTCATAGGGTGTGTTCAGCCAGATGAATTTTCCCACTTCGTCCTGCCCGTTTCCCGTATGATCTGAAGGCAGATAGGAGATAAATGTGCAGTGATCTACCCAGATCTGACGCGAGGACCAGATATTAATCAAGATCCGATTCTTCACGTTCTTTGCGATCATGTTCAGATTCCGGAAAATGATGTTGTCGCTGGGATTGTCGTCTGCCGCACCGTAGGTGTCATTGGTGCGGAACTGGGAATCGTAAATGGTCTTGTTCCCGTAAGAACCTACAATGGTCTTGTTGTCCCGAATGCGGGTGTGTGACTTGTTCTGCATATCAATATCTGCCGTGATGACAATGGTTTTCGGCTCTGTGGTATTCAGTTGCTTTTCCAAATCATTCGCAGTGGAAACGAAAACAGTTTCGCCCAGCAGGCCGCCGATGGTTCCCGCTTTTTCCTTGCCGTTTGCCAGTGCATTTGCAGCGTATCCCTCCAGTCCGTTGCAATTCAGCTTCCACTTCTGGGCACCGTCACCGGTGTATGCGGTCAGTCCAATCGTATTGTTTCCCTGGTAATAGGTCAGTGCCGCACCGGTGGAAACGCTGGTGATCTTGTAGTACAGATCGTACCCCTCGAAGTCTTTCTGTACACTTTCGATGTTCCAGTTCTGGCTGTTGTCAGCAGCCTTTGCCGTCAATGTGCATGCTGTACCGTTGGCAGTCAGATACTTGCCATCAGCCAGACTGACAATTTGGTACACGCCGGCAGAAACATAGTCAATACGCCAGTCCTCTGAATCTGCTCCGGCGGCTTTCTGCGTGTTGGCAGCACTGCCGGCATTGTTCAGATTTCGGTTTGTGGTGTATGCCCCGAAATGCACCGCCTGTGCCGGATAAGCCGCCACGTTTGCAGCCGCCACAGAATCTGCCGGCAAAATTGCAAGCAGACTGCTCAAAATTGCCAGTACGGTCAGTATGGCAGACAGCAGGTGTTTGTTCTTTCTCTGTTGTTTCATTCCCGATTCCTCCTGTTTGTATATTGTGAATTATAACTATATTTTATCACAATCCGTGAGAAATTTCAATCAGATATGATGTTACTTTATAAGAAATTGTGTTATTATTTCTATACGAGAAGAATAATATCTTATATTTTTTGTTGACAGCTGCTGCTTTTTTCGCTATAATAAAAGCAATGCCACACAAACTTTGTGTGGCATTGCCATAAAAAACGGTGAAATTATGCAAACGTTCCCGAAAAAACGTGGCATTCTGGCAGTGTTCCTGTCAGACCTGCAATCAGAGTATAACCACACATTATTAGAGGGTATCACCAAGCAGGCGAATGCTCTCCACTATGACATGGTCACATTTTCCTTTTTCTCCAATACCAACCGCGATACGCCGTTTCAGATAGGGGAGGAGAACATTCTCTCACTGTTTCACAAGGGGTATGCCGACGGCATTCTCCGCCAAAAGGGCATGTTTCAGAAGCAGGAGGTGCGGTAGCTTTTTCTTCTTCATTATAGTATATGCGTTCAGGTTTGACTCGTTTTTATACAATTCTCCATTTTGCTGATACTCGTGAATCCGTTTGTAGAGTTTCTTTGAACTAGGATATCCAGGTATTTGCAATGTTTTACCAAGTGACCTCGTTTGCTGCGATATTTCGACTGCTTTCTTTCTCTGCTTGTAACTATACACTGATTTGTGCACTCCTTACGTCCAACTTTTTGTCCGCAGGTTCAGGATGCAGCATCGGATGGGAATAGTTTCCGCAGTAAAATATAAAGCTGATTTCGAACACTTTTATATACAAATTTCTTTTGCGACCTTTTGAAATGCATCATATATTTCTTCTCCTGAATATCCCAGTGCTCTGATGGCGATGCCGCATGCGGTATGCGTTGCACAAAGCTGAATGCTGTCAGCTTGTGTCAGATATGCGCTTTCATAAACACTTTCCTGTGCTGTTTTGTTGGGGGTATAAAGGTACAGAAATCCTGTATGCGTGAATCCTTCGAAAAAACCTTTTTGCCTGATTGGCAGCGCGGCAGGATCGATCAGTGTATTATCAATGAAATCTGCCCTGCCATCAATGGTGATTTCCGTGCGTGAACGAAAACGCTTTAAACCAAATGCTTCCCCCATTGCCGTTCTGCCGCAGCAATAGACTTCAGAGAAAATCAGTGAAGCGCTTTCCGTGAGGTTTGCGTTGCAGGAAGAGATGTGTTCACATCCTGTAAAGGTCATAATCGGGTGCGGCATATAACAAAGTTTTGCGTTCTTTTGGACAGTAAGCGCTATGTGCTGCCTGGATACACCGCCATTTGTGTGAAAAAGCTTCTGATAGCCCTGATCTGTGAAAATAACCTTGCAGTTTTCCCCTGCCAGCAAATGAATTTCGTTTTCATCTCCTGCCAGAACACCTGCCGAACCGCACATTAAAATATACTTTGCCCAGCCTGTTTCATTGTAAAATGGAGAATATACTTTAAAAGGTGGGGTAAAGTACAGATCATCCGTGACAGTTTTCTGTCCGTCAAAAGCCATAGACAGGCTTAGTTTGCCGTTCATTTCAAATCCTCAAAAAGTACGGATTTTTTGATCCAGTCAATTACCTGCGAAACGCCCTCGCGGCTCATAAGGTTTGTGAAAAGAAACGGTCTGTCGTCCCGCATCCGCTTTGCGTCTGACGCCATGACTTCCAGTGAGGCACCCACCAGCGGTGCAAGATCTGTTTTGTTGATTACAAGTAAGTCAGAACGTGTTACACCGGGGCCGCCTTTTCTCGGTATTTTTTCTCCCTGTGCGACATCAATTACATAAATAGAAGCATCCGCAAGATCAGGGGAGAAGGTAGCAGACAGATTATCTCCGCCGCTTTCGATGAAAACAATCTGTGTATCAGGATGTTTTTTCACCATTTCCTCTACCGCTTCGAGATTCATGGAACAGTCCTCTCTTATAGCGGTATGGGGACAGCCGCCTGTTTCAACACCTACGATTCTGTCTGCGGGCAGGCAGGAGTTTTTTGTCAGAAACTCTGCGTCCTCTTTGGTATAGATATCATTCGTGACAACACAGATGGAATATTCCTTTGTCATCTCTCTGGTAAGACGTTCGATAAGTGCAGTTTTGCCGGATCCCACAGGCCCGCCAACGCCTATTTTTACATAACTCATTTTTTGACGCTCCTTATAATAATGATACAGATTTGATTTTAGCAGCATTGCAAAAAGCTGACCGACGCGCTTTATGCAGTGCTGCTTTTTCAGAACCTGTCTTCATAAGAAATATATGTGGATTTTCGAGCATAATTTTGT
>UQYK01000077.1 GCA_900545285.1 uncultured Ruminococcus sp. | reverse complement strand
TATGCAGCAAAATTTGCCGAAAAGACACTTGTATACGCTTGTGAAGACAGGTTCTCAGAGCCGGTATTCCTGCATGATAGTTCCGTCCAGATCCTTCCAGAGGAACAGTCCGTTTTCCAGTGTCATATATCCATGATGGCTGTTCTCCTTCGGAATTGAAACAGAGCCGGGATTCATATAGATATAGTGCTCGTGAGACACACATTTCGGAACATGGGTGTGTCCATGGAGCAGAATATCGCCATCACGCAGCGGCGGCAGATGAGACTCATGAAACACGTGACCATGGGTCGCGAAAATCATATGGGTGCCCTCTGTCAGAATCGCATATTCTGCCAAGACCGGAAATTCCAGCACCATCTGATCCACCTCTGCTTCGCAGTTGCCACGCACACAGAGGATGTCCTGTTTTCTGGCGTTCAGCATGGCAATAACCTGTTTCGGGGCGTATTCCTTCGGCAGGTCATTTCGCGGGCCGTGGTAGAGCAAATCTCCCAGCAGAAGCAGCCGCTCTGCCCCTTCACGATCATATGCGTCCAGCATTGCCTGACAATAATAGGCCGAGCCGTGGATATCGGATGCAATCATCCATTTCATATTCTGATCCTTCCTTTCCCAGAAAAAATCCCTTATGACCGGGATTTGGTTACGTTTTGTTTCAGTGCTTCCAGATATATACTTCCCAGACGGCTGGGAACAGACCGCCGCCGGGTGATATAGCCAATGTGCATCTCCCCTTCTTCGTCCAGCGGAACTGCAATGATGTTCTTATCGTTTAGTTCCTCATCAATAATGCCGCTGCAAACTGTATAGCCGTTCAGGCCAATCAGCAGGTTAAACAATGTGGCCCGATCCCGGACGCGGATATTTTTCGGACGGATTTCGGTACTGAAAATTTCCTCCGAATAATAGAACGAATTGTGTTCGCCCTGTTCAAAAGAGAGATACGGATACGGCTTTAAATCCTCCATGGTAACAGAAGCTTTTTGCGCCAGAGGATTTTGCTTGCAGATGAAGATGTGGGGCTTTGCCACAAACAATTCTGTAAAAACCAGATCGTTGGATTTGAGAATTTTCCGGATTACCGTTTCATTGAAGGGATTCAGGTACAGTATCCCGATTTCACTTTTCATATTTGCCACATCTTCAATGATTTCATACGTCTGTGTTTCCCGCAGGCTGAAATCGTAGTTATCACTGCCGTATGCCCCGATCAGATCTACAAACGCATTGACGGCAAATGCATAATGCTGGGTGGAAACGCAAAACTCCTGCTTTCCCCCGGAATGTGAGAGATATTTTTCCTCAATCAGGGCTGCCTGTTCCAGTACCTGCCGGGCATAGCCCAGGAAAACCTCGCCGTCCTTCGAGACTGTAATACCCTTATTGGTACGGTGAAAAATGGTAATTCCCATTTCACGCTCCAATTCCTTCAGCGCCTTTGTCAGGCTGGGCTGGGCAATATAAAGGGCATCTGCCGCCTCACTGACCGTTCTGTTTTCTGCCGTGACAACGGCATACCGCAGCTGCTGCAATGTCATGTAAAAGGCCTCCTTCTGCTGCCGGCTTCAACAAAAATTCCTTCGGCTGACGGGAACCGTTCTGCCGAACTATTCCCTACTGCATCATACCAGAAAATCAAAAACCTGTCAAGAGATTCGGACAGCATTCACAAATTTCGCATGTGTAACCATTTTATTTTATAAGAAATCGCTGATCTTCCTGTTTTTCTCTTGACTTAGAGTCAACTCCAAGGTATATAATAACAGCAGATAGCACGAAAGGATGGTGATGCGTTTTTGACCATTAAAGAAGTAAGTGAAAAGTTCGGCATACGCCAGGACACACTGCGCTATTACGAACGGGTCGGCATGATTCCGCCTGTGACGCGCACTGCCGGCGGCATCCGGAACTATCAGGAATCGGATCTGGGATGGGTGGAGCTGGCGCTGTGTATGCGCAGTGCCGGTCTCCCGGTAGAAGCCATGATCGAATATGTCCGGCTGACGCAGGAGGGAGACTCCACCATTCCGGCAAGGCTGCAGCTGCTGGAGGAACAGCGGGAATCTCTCTTAGAGCAAAGAAAAAAAATTGATACTACCCTCAAGCGCCTGAACTATAAGATCAGCCGCTATGAAATCGCAGCACAAACCGGTGTTCTCACCTGGGATTGTGCAGACAAGGAAACCGCATCAGAACAGGAGGAACCACCATGTATTTAGAGAAAATCAACGCACCCCAGGATGTAAAAAAGCTGTCTCTGGAAGAGATGACCGCACTGGCCGCTGAAATGCGGACGGCACTGCTGCAAAAGCTGAGCCGGCACGGCGGCCACTTCGGCCCGAACCTGGGCATGGTAGAAGCGACCATTGCTATGCACTATGTCTTTGATTCCCCGAAGGACAAGATTGTCTTTGACGTTTCTCACCAGAGCTACTGCCACAAGATGCTCACCGGACGACGGGAAGCCTTTTTGAAAGAATCTCACTATGACGATGTATCCGGTTACACCAATCCGGAAGAAAGTGAACACGATTTCTTCAACATCGGCCACACCTCCACTTCTGTAAGCCTGGCATCCGGCCTGGCAAAGGCACGGGATTTAAAGGGTGAATCCGGCAATGTCATTGCCGTCATCGGGGACGGTTCCCTCAGCGGCGGCGAAGCACTGGAAGGCCTGGACTTTGCCTATGAACTGCACAGCAATTTCATCATTCTGGTCAATGACAATGACATGTCAATTGCAGAAAATCACGGCGGACTGTATCAGAATCTGCGGCAGCTCCGGGAAACAGACGGACAGCATCCGTGCAATCTCTTCCGCGCCATGGGACTGGATTACCGCTTTGTGAAAAACGGAAACGACATCGGCGAAATGATCGCAATGCTCCAGGAAGTCAAGGACATTGATCACCCGGTTGTGGTACACATGGTTACCCAGAAGGGCAAGGGCTATGCGCTGGCAGAACAGAACAAGGAAAACTGGCACTGGTGCATGCCGTTTGATCTGGAAACCGGTAAGTCCACTGTTTCCTTTGACGGCCCAGACTATGGCACAATGACCGCTGATTTCCTGCTGAAAAAGATGAAGGCGGATCCGAAAGTGGTTGCTGTTACCGCAGCTGTCCCCGCTGTATTCGGCTTTACCGCAGAAAAGCGGGAGGAGGCCGGCAGTCAGTTTGTAGATGTGGGCATTGCAGAGGAGCATGCCATTGCGCTCTCCTCCGGTATTGCAGCAGCCGGCGGAAAACCGGTATTCGCCACCTACAGCAGCTTTATTCAGCGTACCTTTGACCAGCTTTCCCAGGATCTGTGTATCAACCAGAATCCGGCTACAGTTCTGATTTTTGCCGCATCTGTTTATGGCATGAATGATGTTACCCACCTGGGCATCTATGATATTCCGTTGATTTCCAACATTCCCAATATGGTTTATCTGGCACCCACCAACCAGGAAGAGTATTTTGCAATGCTGGAATGGAGCATGAAGCAGACCGCGCATCCGGTTGCAATCCGTGTTCCGGCAAACGGCGTATTACTGGCAGGCGCACAGCCGGCACAGGACTACAGCCAGCTGAACCAGTATCAGGTGACACAAAAGGGCAGTCAGGTGGCAATCCTTGCACTGGGCGATTTCTACCAGATGGGCGAAGCTGCTGCAAAGCTCCTGGAAGAAAAAACCGGAATGACTCCTACACTGATTAATCCGCGGTTTATCACCGGACAGGATACGGATTTGCTGGAATCCTTGAAGCAGGAGCACCGCGTGATTGTTACGCTGGAAGACGGCATCTTAGACGGCGGCTTCGGTGAGAAGATTGCACGGTTCTACGGCGCAGAGGACACAAAGGTCTTAAACTTTGGCTTAAAGAAAGAATTCCTGGATCGCTATCGTCTGGAAGATGTTCTCCAGGAAAATCATCTGACACCGGAACAGATTGTGGCCGATATCGAAGCGGTTATCTCCTGAGCATCCGGAGAAAAGCATCGCTTTGGCGCACCAATTTTATTTGAGAAGAAGGAAAAAGAGCAAATGAAAACTTTGATTTTGTATTATTCTCAGGCACACGGCAATACCAAGCGAATCGCGCAGATGATTCAGGAAAGGCTGCATACAGAGATGGAACAAATCCAGACACGCGTTCCGTACACCGGCAGCTATGATGCCATTGTGAATCAGGGAAAACGGGAGGTAGACAGTGGCTATACACCGGAAATTGTCCCTGTTTCAGCAGATCTCTCTGCCTATGGCTGCGTTCTGATCGGCACGCCTACCTGGTGGTATACCATGGCGCCGGCTGTTCGCACGTTTTTCCAGAACTATGACCTTTCCGAAAAAACGGTCATTCCCTTTGCCACCAACGGCGGCTGGCCGGGGCATGTTTTGAAAGACATGGAGCAGGCCTGCCCTGGTGCGAAATGTGTACTCTCTCATGAAATCCGATTTGATTCCACCGGCGGTGACACATTGGAAACACCGCTCCAGGAAATTCACACATGGATTGACGATATTGTTTCATTGCAAAAAGGAGGCTCTTTATCATGAAAAAACAAACCGCAGGAAGAGACAGTCTCGGTAGCTTTGCACCGAAGTTTGCCCAGCTGAATGATGACATTTTATTTGGAGAAGTCTGGTCCAGAGAGGACAAGCTCTCTCTGAAAATACGCTCCGTTGTAACGCTGACCGCGCTGATCAGCAAGGGCATTACAGACAACTCCCTCCAATATCATTTGCAGACAGCAAAAGCAAACGGCGTAACCCGGACAGAGATGGCGGAGATTCTCACCCATCTTTCCTTCTATGCCGGATGGCCCAATGCGTGGGCTGCCTTCCGCATGGCAAAAGAAGTTTATGCCGATACAGAAGCACCTGAGGAACACGGCGGTTTCTTCGGTCAGGGCGAGCCGAACACGGCGTTTGCCAAGTACTTTATCGGGCAGTCTTATTTAAAGCCCCTGACAGATCCCAAGAAGACAGTTTTCCTGGCAAATGTTACATTTGAGCCGGGCTGTCGGAACAACTGGCACATCCACCATGCTGCATCCGGCGGCGGACAGATTCTGCTGTGCGTGGACGGCGAGGGCTGGTATCAGGAAGAAGGCAGGCCGGCACAGAGCCTGGAGCCTGGTGATGTGGTTACAATTCCGCCGGAAGTCAAGCACTGGCACGGCGCAAAGGCGAACAGCTGGTTCAGTCACATTGCTGTAGAATGCCCGGGTGAAGATACATCAAATGAATGGCTGGAACCGGTAGAGAATGCCTGGTACACAGCACTGGAAGAGGAGGAATAATCCATGAAACAAAAACTTGTTGCCTATTTTTCTGCAAGCGGTGTTACTGAAAATGCTGCCCGTCTGCTGGCAGAAGCCGCAGATGCCGATCTCTTTGAAATTCGTCCGGAAAAGCCGTATACAGACGCAGACCTTAACTGGATGAACAAAAAGAGCCGCAGCTCTGTGGAAATGAATCATCCGGAGGAAAGACCGGAAATGGCAGAAACCTGCAAGAATCTCAGCCAGTATGATACCATTTTCCTGGGCTTTCCGATCTGGTGGTATACTGCGCCCAGAATCATTCAGACATTCCTGGAAAGCGGCGATTTTTCCGGAAAGCGGATTATTCTGTTTGCCACATCCGGCAGAAGCGGCTTTGGAAAAACGGCTTCTGACTTAAAGCCCTCTGTCTCTGACTCTGCCACAATTGAAAACGGCCAGATGCTGAATGGCTCCCTCAGTGTGGATGCGCTAAAGCGATGGGCAGATTCTCTTTAAGAACCTGTCTTCACAAGAAATATGTGTGGATTTTCGAGCATAATTTTGTTGCAG
>UQYK01000076.1 GCA_900545285.1 uncultured Ruminococcus sp. | reverse complement strand
CAGCACAATTTGCCGAAAAGACACGTGTATACGCTTGTGAAGACAGGTTCTCAGTTTATGACATATATTGTCTGGAATACAGCCGCTCGTGTTGTATTGCGCGCAGGTCGAATCCGGCGCCGCTGATGCCGATATCGTCAATTTCTGTGCCGATCGCTTTTTCTGCGGCTTTGGATATTAAAGCAAAACTTTCATTCAGTATTTTTTGCCCTGCAAGCTGACTCAAAGGGACGAGCTTAACACAATTGGTAACGATAGCCGAGCAGATGGAATAGCCATATACTGCAAGCCCCTGTGAAAGAGAGACACTGTTGTCACGCATATAAAGTCCATAGGCAATACATTGGTGTCCCTTGCAGATGCCATTTTCTATCAGGGTTTTGTATTGTCCTGTAAAGCTGTCAGCGCCCTTGTCGCATATCTTAAAAAAGCGTCTTGTCACCTTTTCGGAGCCGCTGCGTATTTCATAGGGAACTTTTGAGGCGGAGTAAACTGCATCAAGGCGTATCAGCTCTTGTTCCTTTGCCCGGTATGCCAGTGCCGCCGCGCCAAGTTCATTATAAGGCAGCACAGAAATATAGGAGCGAAGATATGCAGCAAGTTCTTCCGGAGAGGCGATGAGATTCTTTTGCACATAGGTTTCCAGTCCGTTTGAAAGCGTAAATGCACCCACCGGGAAAAGGCTGTCGCATATCTGCAAGATGTGCATCAGTCCTGCGGCATCAGTCATTTCGATCAGCTCCGTTCATGGGAATGCTCATGGCTATGTGCATGCGAATGGCCATGATCGTGTCCGTGCGCCTTGCAAACGATAAAATCATCAAATCTGCCGATGACGCTTTCACACGAAAAGCCGAGGTTTTTCAGATGCTTTTCTGTAGGCGCATCATGAGGGATGAGTACATTGTCCTCTGATATTTTCAATGACAAATGCCGGTTGCCTATCTCGAAGCAAAGCCGCCCCATTTCCTGCATGGTGTGTACCTTGATTTTGAGAAGGGGACAGCTTGTGAGTTTTACAGCAACGCAAAGCTGATCGTCAAGGTAGATCACGTCACCATCTTTCAGTGTCTCATCTATGGCAATTCCAATATCACGTCCACCTGTGGTGGTTTTGCGGATTCGTTTTTTCTCGGCTTCAAACCAATCCAGCTTTACGGTGTCGATTTCGACGGAAGGCGTGATTTTAGCCAGATTTCCGATTACTTTTTCTGCGATCATTCTGGTTCTCCCCTTTCTCAGAACATGAAATATCTCTGTGCCAGCGCAAGCTCATCAAACGGCTCGCAGGTGATTACCTGGCCGTCAACAGTTACGGTATAAGTCTCCGGGTCAACCTGAATGTCGCCGCAGACATTGTTGTATACCATATCTGCCTTGGAAATATTCCGGCAGTTTTTAACAGGAAGCACCTGTCTTTTCAGCCCCAGCTTTTCCTTTATCTTGTCCTCATAAGCGTATTTTGAAACAAATGTAATACAGGTGCTTGACAGTGCAAGTCCGTGTCCGCCGAACATTTCGGTATAGCTTACAGGCTGCGGCGTAGGAATCGAAGCGTTTGCGTCTCCCATTTTTGCAGCAAAAATAAAGCCGCCCTTTATGATCATGTCCGGCTTTGCACCGAAAAATGCCGGATTCCAGAGTACAAGATCTGCAATCTTTCCCACTTCGACAGAACCTACATATGCTGAAACTCCGTGTGTAATTGCAGGATTTATCGTATACTTGGAAATATAGCGCTTAATCCTGAAATTATCATTTCTCTCGCTGTCTTCCGGAAGTGCGCCGCGTTGCTTTTTCATTTTGTCTGCCGTTTGCCAGGTTCGTGTGATAACTTCGCCTACGCGTCCCATTGCCTGTGAATCAGAACTCATCATGGAGAAAATTCCCATATCGTGAAGAACATCCTCAGCAGCAATTGTTTCAGGACGGATTCTTGAGTCCGCAAAAGCGATATCCTCCGGAACATTCTTGTCAAGATGATGACATACCATCAGCATATCGAGATGTTCGTCCAATGTATTGGCAGTATAAGGCATGGTCGGATTGGTGGAAGAGGGGAGAACATTTGGAAATGCTGCTGCTCTTATAATGTCAGGTGCATGTCCGCCGCCGGCGCCCTCTGTGTGATACGTGTGGATTGTCCGTCCTTTGAAAGCACGGATCGTATCCTCTACAAAGCCCCCTTCATTCAGCGTGTCCGTGTGGATTGCTGCCTGTACGTCATACATATCCGCAACTGTAAGCGCGTGATCAATGACATCAGGGGTTGAGCCCCAGTCTTCGTGTATTTTCAGACCAATACAACCTGCCTGGATCTGTTCTTCAAGTGTTGTGATATCGCTTGAATTTCCCTTGCAGAGATAGCCGAAATTCATTGGCAGATCTTCAGACGCTTCCAGCATTCTGTGAATATTGAAAGCACCAGGTGTGCATGTTGTTGCATTTGTACCGTCCGCGGGGCCTGTTCCGCCGCCTATCATGGTGGTAATACCGCTGTAAAGCGCAGTTCGCACCTGTGTTGGCGAAATGAAGTGGATGTGGGTGTCGAGTCCGCCGGCAGTAAGAATAAGACCTTCTCCTGCAATCGCCTCTGTGGACGCACCGATTACCATATTCTGATCCACGCCGTTCATAATATCCGGATTTCCGGCTTTGCCGATTCCTGCAATTTTACCGTCCTTTATGCCGACATCCGCTTTTATGATGCCTGTGCTGTCAATGATCAGCGCATTTGTGATAACTGTGTCAAGGCACTCCTTGTCCGTGGCTTTGCAGGACTGCCCCATGCCGTCGCGGAGGGACTTTCCGCCGCCGAATTTTGCTTCATCACCGTGGACGGTCAGATCCTTTTCTACCTCAGCAATAAGTGAAGTATCTCCAAGTCTCACTCTGTCGCCAACAGTCGGGCCATACATATCACAGTAAGCTTTTCTTGATATCTCAATCATTTTTACACTCCCTTGAATCCAAGCTTTCTGGCCTTTTCAAAGGCAGCCTGCCGGACGCTTTCCTCGTCCATTTTTCCATTGACCAGTCCATTTAATCCATAGCCGATACGATTTCCGCCAATCGGAATCAGATGAACTGTCTTTTTCTCCCCAGGTTCAAATCTCACTGCTGTACCTGCGGGAATGTCGAGGCGCATGCCGTAAGCTGCCCTGCGGTCAAATTCCAGATCCTTATTCACTTCAAAAAAATGGAAATGAGAACCTGTCTGAATCGGTCTGTCACCTGTATTGAAAACGATAAGTTCTATGCTCTGTGTTCCCTCATTGAGTTTTATCGTGCCCTCTGCAACAATAAATTCGCCGGGGCAGAGCTTGCTGTTTCCTTTGATGGGATTGTGTACTGTTACAAGCTTTGTGCCGTCCGGCATGGTGGATTCGATCTGGATTTCGTGTATCATTTCCGGAACGCCGTCCATAACATCATCAGCGGTGAGAAGCTTTGTGCCGTATTGCATGAGCTCAGCGGCAGAAACGCCTGCTCTTGCTTTTTCCATTACCATCATGCTGATATACGCAACAGCTTCGGGATAATTAAGCTTTAGTCCTGCTGCCTTGCGGTCACGGGCAAGCATTCCTGCATAATGAAGCATAAGCTTGTCCTGCTCTCTTGGAACAAGTCGCATTGTGATTCCTCCTATTCCTATGCTATTGTCATTTTCTTTTCTGTGTGAGAACTTCTTTTACAACGCCTTTTGGATCGCAGATCAGCAAAGCGCAAAGCCATATGATTGCGCCAAGTGCAACTGCACATAATCCTAAAAAGCTGTCATTTATCATATCCGCATGGGAAGGCGTAAAATAAGCTGTTCCCTGCGCCTTGTATGCAAAAAGTGCATCGACAAACCACATGATAGATGCACCCCAATACATATAACACATCAGACCTACTTTCAGCGCTCTGGCTTTGGACGAAATGTACCAGATAATGGTGACAGCAAATGCAGCTGCCAATGCAATCAGAAGCGTCATCCTTCTTTCCTCCTTAACACTTTTGCAGGATGCAGTGTGCGTTTGGTAATCCGATCGGAAACAATGGTAGTTACAGCCCATACCGCCGTTACTGCCAAAGCCATGGCTGTTCCTGTGGTTGCCATTTCGTGAAGCATTGCAGCCAAGTCAGTCGGATTGCTTGCCGCAGTCAGAAACGGGAAAACAGGAGAAATTTCACCGTGCCAGAGATGCTCAAAGGCCAATAGTCCTGAACCACCCCACAGAAAGCCGGAGAGCCTTGTTATCTTTTTGGAAAGAGAAATTGGATTCTCTTCCCATGCAGTGTGCGTTGTCTGTACTCCAGTCTTTGCCTCATGAGACTTAACAGCTTTTGCTGCAATCGTTGCAACAATTGCCTCTGCTGCCGGTACCAAAAAACATGCCATAAGAATACTTCCTTTCAAAATTGTTTGTCAGCACCTGTTTCGTATCAATGAAACAGGTGCTTTAAATAAAAATGACGCTCTTGTAATCGACAGGCGTTTGCCGTATCGATGATAAGAGCGTCATTGCTTTGATACACAGTATAGCACATCGCATTGCTTTTGGCAATAGCGTGAGAAAAAAATTCTTATTTTATTCAGCTTTGAATAGAAAAAAGATGGCAATGACGTGCACTTATCAGATATGGAGGATGCTTTCGCATATCCTGTCAACTTTCACAAAAATGCTATTCAAAAATGAATAATCGAAATGTGACAATTAGAAAATCGTCGAAATTTCGGTATTTTTTATATGACAAAGGCTATCCCAAAATGCATAATTTCGCAAAAAAACGCAAATTTTGTCTTGACATCCTTGGAGGCGTGTGCTATAATTCAGCACGTAGAGCAATTCAGAAATGACTCGAAGGATCGAGGGTGTCAAAACATCCGAGAGATCTGGAATGCAAAGCTGTAAATTTGTTCTTCAGCGATTTTTGATTGGAAAGGAACGTGGTTTCAAATGATCGATAAAAATTGTCAGCCGCCCAGTGCCTCAGGCTCCCCTCGTTTTTGCAATATGGGAAACTTCATGAGACTTCCGCGTGCAAATTCCGCAGAGGGATTGGATTTTGCGATTGTGGGTATTCCGTTTGATACCGCTGCTTCATTCAGAGCAGGTGCAAGATTCGGCCCGAACGGAGTAAGAAATATTTCCGCGATGATCAAACCGAACAATGTTGCAATGGGCGTAAACATCATGGATTCCTTGAATGGTGCTGATCTGGGAGATGTTCCTGTAATTCCGGACTACATCCATGAAACTTATGCAGCAATTGAGCAGACGCTTGACAGTGTGCTTGCATGCGGTGCAGTTCCAATCAGCATCGGCGGTGACCATGCGGTTACCCTGGGTGAGCTGAGAGCAATCGCCAAGAAGCACGGAAAAGTCAGCCTTGTGCATTTCGATTCCCATCTGGATCTTTGTGATACCGTGTTCGGTCAGAAGTATAATCACGGAACACCATTTCGCAGAGCGATGGAAGAAGGTCTGATTGATCCGGAAAAATCAGTTCAGATTGGTATGCGTGGTTCTCTCTATGATCCGGACGATTTTAAAATCGCAGCAGATCTCGGCTTTACAGTGATTCCGGGGGACAAGCTCCATACATTCACCCCTGAGGATCTGCTCAAGGTCATTCAGGAAAAGGTAGGAGACAACAAGGTGTTCCTCACGTTCGACATTGACTTTGTGGATCCTGCATATGCTCCTGGTACCGGTACTCCTGAAGTAGGCGGATTCACTTCATTTGAGACGCTGCAATACATCAGGGCACTGAAAGACCTGAACTTTACAGGCTTTGATGTGGTAGAGGTTGCTCCTCCGTATGACCATTCGGAGATTACAGCATATATGGGTGCAAATATCATTTTTGAATTCATGTCAATTCTCGCTTATCAGAAGAAGATCGGCAAGAGAAAGTAAGAACCTGTCTTCACAAGCGTATACACGTGTCTTTTCGGCAAATTTTGCTGCA
>UQYK01000075.1 GCA_900545285.1 uncultured Ruminococcus sp. | reverse complement strand
TCGCCCAGCAAGTATTTTTCACGCAGTATGCAGCACAATTTGCCGAAAAGACACGTGTATACGCTTGTGAAGATAGGTTCTTATTCTGAAGCGGAAACAATCACTTCTGTCATCAGATTTGCCGGAAGCTGTTCATACCGAACCGGTGTCAGCTGGAAGCTGCCTTCTCCCTGGGTAATCTGACGCAGCTGCATTGCAAAGTCTGCCATCTCCCGCAGGGGCACTTCCGCCAGAATCACTGTCATGCCGGCTTCTTCGGAAGGATTCATGCCCAGCACCCGGCCACGGCGCTTATTGAGATCGCCCATAATATCGCCGGTGTTGTCGTCCGGAATCGAAACCTCCAGAGAACCAATCGGTTCCAGCAGGGTCGGTTCAGCCTGCTTCATGCCTTCCTTATAGGCAATTGCGGCCGCTGTTTTAAACGCCATTTCGGAGGAATCGACCGGATGATAGGAGCCGTCCACCAGGATTGCCTTTACACCTACCACCGGGAATCCGGCAAGCACGCCCTTTGTCACCGATTCCTGCAAGCCCTTTTCGACTGCCGGGAAGAAGTTTTTCGGAACAGCGCCGCCGAACACCTTTTCTTCAAAGACCAGATCATCGGAAGGGTACGGTTCAAATTCAATCCAGACATCCCCATACTGGCCGTGGCCACCGGATTGCTTCTTGTGTTTGCCCTGTACCTTGACCTTTTTGCGGATGGTCTCCCGATATGCAATCTTCGGCACAGACAGAACAACATCCACGCCAAAGTCATATTTCAGCTTAGAGGTGACAGCACTCAGGTGCTGTTCGCCCAGCCCGGACAGAATCATTTCCTTTGTCAGAGGATTCTGCGTATAGGACAAGGTAGGATCCTCTTCCAGCAGCTTCTGAATCGCACCGGCAACCTTGGCTTCTTCTCCCCGTACTGCCGGGCGCACAGCCTGGTCATAGCACGGCTTCGGAAACTGTGCACGGGGCAGACGCACCGGCCGGGAAGCATCGCACAGCGTATCGCCGGTATTGGCAGACAGCTTTGTCACAGCCGCCAGATCTCCGGCAGAAACAGTATCTGTTTCCGTCTGCTTTTTGCCGCAGAGCAGCAGCAGCTTTCCCAGCTTTTCCGTTGCGCCGGTTTCTGTGTTCACAAGCTCTGCGCCGGCTTTCAGCTGGCCGGAAACTACGTGCAGCATGGAAAGCTTTCCCACAAAGGGGTCGGCAAGCGTCTGGTACACCTGTACACAAACCGGCTCTGCTGCATCCGGATGCACCACAATCGGCTCACCGGAAGGCGTTTCACCCAGAATCTCATCGGTTTCCTCCGGAGCCGGAATCAGCAGTTCCATTTCCTTGCAGAGCAGATCAACGCCCTCCATGGTCTGTGCGGAGACGCATGCCACCGGGGTAATGGTTCCGTCCCGCATGCCCTTGTGAATGCCGTCCACGCGTTCCTTCTGGGTGAACTCTTCCCCGGAAAAGAATTTTTCAAACAGAGCCTCGTCTGTTTCTGCAACCGCCTCGGAAAATGCCTGAATCAGACCATCTACCCGATAGCTTAGCTTTTCAGAAACTTCTGCGGTAGGCATGGGGATTTCCTGGGCTTTGCCGTCTGCGTCGTAGCGATACGCCTTCATTTCAATCAGGTTAATATAGGAATCTACCTTGCGGTCAACAATAACTGGCACTACAACCGGGCACACAGACGGGCCGAAGGTGGACTTTAATTCTGTCAGTACATTATAAAAGTTGGCGTTTTCATCGTCCAGCTTTGTGACAACAAACATCCGGGGCTTTCCTTGTGCAGCACGGTACGCTTTTTTGGTGCCGACCCGGACACCGGATTTTCCGGAAACGGCAATGAGTACGCAGTCTGCCGCAGAAATACCCTGTATCATGCCGCCGGCAAAGTCAAACATTCCCGGCGTATCCAGCAGATTGATTTTCCCGCCGTTTTGCAGAAAGCTGGCAGTTGCCGTATAAACAGAAGAATGCCGCTTCATCTCCTCTGCGGTATAGTCGGAAACAGTTGTGCCTGCACTGACGCTGCCCATACGTTCGGTTTTGCCGCCCTGATACAGCAGCGCTTCCATCAATGTAGTTTTTCCGGTACCGGCATGACCAGCCAGTGCAATGTTTTTTGTTTTCATGGTAATTTTCTCCTCGCTTTGTAAATGAGATTTCATCTTTCGAGAATGAGCAAAGTGCCCAATAATCATTCAACTGAATAATATAATTATAGCACATTTCACATCTGCGTGCAAGTCTTTTTTCAAAAAAATTGCTTTTTATGAAATCTTTTTGTTTTGACAGGTTTCTGTACACTTGCATTTCATAATATGCTTGTGCAATGCCGCATATGTTTGCAAATCTTGTGCATCTTCCACAAAATCAAAAAAAGCACTTGACAAAAGCGTCCGGGTTTCGTATAATAGATTTCATTACCCGAATGAGGAGTGAAACATACATGGATGCCGCCGATGACAGCGACACAGATACCATTACATTGCAGCTGAATACAAAGGGATTAAACAGGCATAGTCTGCGCCGCATGCGGTGCTAGCTATGTCTTTTTGTGTTTTCAAATATTCTCCAAATCCTGCTATGCGCCGGTTTGCGGAAGCCGCCTTTCCGGCAGAGCTTCCCTGCGCAATTGCAGAAAATTGTATTTCAGAAAGGTGTAAAATAGAACATTATGTTAGGTCTTATTCTTTTACAGGTTGTCCTGATTGCCCTCAACGCGGTTTTTGCCGGAACAGAAATCGCCGTTATCTCCGTCAACGAAACCAAACTGGAAAAGGAAGTGGAAAACGGGAACAAGCGCGCCGGATGGCTTTTGAAAATGACCCGGAATTCCTCCGGATTTCTGGCAACCATTCAGGTGGCCATTACGCTCTCCGGCTTTTTGGGAGCAGCCTTTGCCTCTGACAGCTTTGCCCAGATCCTCTCGGATTTGCTGCAAAAAACCGGCATCGGCATACCGGATTCTGCCATGGATACCATTTCCGTTATTCTGGTGACGCTGATTATCTCCTATTTTTCCATTGTATTCGGAGAGATGATTCCTAAACGGATTGCCATGAAAAATGCAGAGCGCTTTTCGCTCACTATGGCAGGGCCGATCACCGTAATTGCAAAGCTGTTTGCGCCGCTGGTATGGCTGCTGACCAAGTCCACGAATGCAGTGCTGCGCATCTGCGGCATTGACCCGAACAGTGATGATGATATTGTCACCGAAGAGGATTTACTGCTGATGGCAGATGCCGGCCGCAAAAAGGGAACCATTGATGACGCGGAAAATGATCTGATCCGGAACGTATTTGCGTTTGACGATCTGACGGTAGGAGAAATCTGCACACACCGCAAGGAGGTCTCTATCCTGTGGATGGATGAATCCGTGGCAGAATGGGAGCAGACCATCCATGAGTCCCGTCACTCCGTGTATCCGGTCTGCGGTGACTCTGTCGACCAGATTGTGGGTGTTCTGAACGCAAAAGACTTCTTCCGGCTGAAAAGCAAGGAGAAAAGCTTTGTCATGGAGCATGCAGTTCACACCCCGTATTTCATTCACGAGAATTTGAATGCAGCTGTTTTATTCAGCAAAATGAAGCGCCATGCCGATCATTTCGCTGTGGTTCTGGATGAATACGGCGGCATGTGCGGCATTATTACAGTCACAGACCTGGTGGAACAGCTGGTCGGCGACTTTGATGAAGACGAAAACGAAAAACGACAGGAACCGGAAATCGAACGTCTGGATTCGAAAAGCTGGAAAATCGCCGGAACCTGTTCGCTGCATGAGGTTTCCCGCGCCCTGGATCGTCCGTTTCCGGAGGAAAAATACGAAACCCTGAACGGCTACCTGATCGGGGCACTGGGTGAAATTCCGAAGGATGGTTCTCGGCTGAAAATGGAGTTAGACGGGCTTCAGGTGCAGATTCTCGGTGTACAGCAGCACTGTATTGAAAAGGCGATTCTGCGGCTGTCATAAGGCTCCGGGGACAGCGCTTTTCCCGGCAGATATTTCTTGACAATATGCGGCATTTCAGGTATAATAACAGTATGCATTCTTTGAAACAGAGAGGAAGAAACGAACCTATGATGGATCACATCCGTAACTTTTGCATTATCGCACACATTGACCATGGCAAATCCACCCTGGCAGACCGCATTCTGGAGCAGACTTATACCGTGGCAAAACGGGATATGGAAAACCAGATTCTGGACAACATGGAAATTGAACGGGAACGGGGCATTACCATAAAAGCTCGTGCCGTGCGCCTGCATTATCGTGCCAAGGACGGCGAAACTTATATTTTTAATCTGATTGACACTCCCGGACACGTGGACTTTAACTATGAGGTTTCCCGGAGTCTGGCCGCCTGTGAAGGTGCAATTCTGGTTGTGGATGCGTCCCAGGGAATCGAAGCGCAGACGCTGGCAAATACCTATCTGGCCATTGAGCATGATCTGGAAGTCGTGCCGGTTATCAACAAAATCGACCTGCCGGCAGCCGACCCGGACCGCGTGTGCGAGGAAATTGAAAATGTTATCGGCATTCCTGCGATGGATGCGCCGCGCATTTCTGCAAAGGCCGGAATCAACATTGAAGAGGTCATGGAACGGATTGTGACAGATATTCCTGCACCCAAGGGGGATCCGGATGCACCGCTTCAGGCGCTGATTTTCGACAGCTATTATGATGCCTACAAAGGCGTTGTTATCTATATCCGCGTAAAAGAGGGCACGGTCAAAGTCGGTGATACCATTAAGCTCATGGCAACCGGCGCAGAATTTACCATTGTAGAAGCCGGATACATGACAACAGACACCCTGGTCAACGAAGGTGTTCTGCGCGCCGGCGATGTCGGCTATCTTTCCGCATCCATCAAGAGCATCGGCGACACCCAGGTCGGCGACACTGTTACCCACGCAGACCGCCCCTGTGCGGAACCGCTTCCGGGCTACCGCAAGGTGAATCCCATGGTATTCTCCGGTATCTATCCGGCAGACGGCGCACGCTACGGCGATTTGCGGGATGCGCTGGAAAAGCTCCAGCTGAATGATGCATCCCTCTCCTTTGAACCAGAAACCTCCATTGCACTGGGATTCGGCTTCCGCTGCGGTTTTTTGGGTCTCTTGCACATGGAAATCATTCAGGAGCGCCTGGAACGGGAATACAACCTGGATCTGATTACCACGGCACCTTCTGTAATTTACCGCGTTACATTTACCAACGGGGAAGTGGAATACATTGACAACCCCACCAATTATCCGGATCCTGCCGTAATTCAGATGGCAGAAGAACCCATGGTAAAGGCAGAGATTCTGACCCCTTCTGACTTCGTGGGGAATGTAATGGAACTGTGCCAGAACCGCCGGGGCGTTTTTGAAAACATGCAGTATCTGGACGATACCAGAGTATCGCTGCATTACACCCTGCCCCTGAACGAAATTGTCTATGATTTCTTTGATGTGCTGAAATCCCGGACGCGTGGTTACGCTTCCTTTGACTATGTGCTCAGCGACTATATGCCGTCTAAGTTGGTAAAGCTGGATGTCCTCCTGAACGGCGAAATTGTGGACGCTTTGTCCTTTATCATTCATGCAGACAAGGCCTATGAACGGGGCAGAAAAATTGTCGAAAAGCTGAAGGAAAATATTCCCCGTCAATTGTTTGAAGTCCCGGTACAGGCCGCAATCGGCGGAAAGATTATTGCCCGTGAAACCATTAAGGCCATGCGGAAGGACGTTCTTGCGAAATGCTACGGCGGCGATATCACCCGAAAAAAGAAGCTGCTGGAAAAGCAGAAGGAAGGCAAGAAGAGAATGCGCCAGCTTGGCTCTGTAGAAGTGCCGCAGGAAGCATTCATGAGTGTTTTAAAGCTGGACAGCGAATAAGGCTTCCTGCGCGAAAAGCAATACGACAAACAACGATAGATTGTCAAGTCAAGTGCAACACAATCAGAGAAAAAATTTTTGAAGCAC
>UQYK01000074.1 GCA_900545285.1 uncultured Ruminococcus sp. | reverse complement strand
ACGGGCAGTAAACATCAAAGGCTCCGAAATGGTATCCATCATACCATTTTTTGATGTTCTCAGCCTGCGTTGTCAAGTCAGCATCCTTTAGCAGCAGGTCGACCTCACTCTGTACAAATCCGAAATACTCGTTCAGCCGAGAATTTGTGATAGTATCCGATACAAAATTGTTGGTTCCTGTAAAGATACTCTCTTTCGCAATCTTCAAGCAACCTGTAACAACTGCAAAACGAAGGGCTTGATTGTCTTTCAGTGCTTGCATCAGGCCTTTCATGACATCGAGCATTTCATCATAATAACCGTTGTTGTTTGCTTTTGCTACGGGTACATCATACTCGTCTATAAGAAGAATTACAGGCTTTTCATAATAACTTTGCATCATCGTTGTCAAAAGCATAAGGCTGCTCTTAACTTCTTTTATGGAGCCACTGCCATGTGCAAGATGCTCAAACGCTGTTTTTTGGAACTCTGTAGCATTTTCACTATCAAGCAAATAAAGATGTTTATTGTACAAATCTGCTATCACCATTGTAAGCATATCGTATGCCCCGGTGAAATTCAGTCCATCTACTTGTCGAAATGAAACAAAAATTGTCGGATACTGGTTCATCCACTCAACGCACAATGCTTGGTTTTCTGTAATTTCCAGTCCCTCAAACAGTTTTCTGCTGTCTTTGCGGATGTCAAAGAAGTTTTCCAGCATACTCATGCCCAATGTCTTACCGAAGCGTCGGGGACGAGTGATAAGCGTTACTTTCGTTCCTGTTCTACTGAGCAGTTCTCCAATCAGTCCCGATTTATCGATGTAGTAATACCCGTTTTTACGAATTTCTTCAAAGTCCGAAACTCCAACGGGAATATTCATTTCTTTCATCTCTGCTGCTCCTTTCGCGTAGCCATGCACAGACTTTTCCTTGCTCTTATGATACCATGAATCTCGTGTTCTTACAAGAAAAACTCTGCTTACAGCAGTGATTTCGACTACAACTCATTCTGCATAGCCTGCTAGCACATCTTCAAATGTAAAACGAATTTTCACACGCTCATCGTTGAAAACCTCAATGCGGTCAATAAAGGTTTCCACCACATTCTGTGATAAGCGCATCACATCGCCTGCTTCTTCTGCTGCACTTACGACAGTCTGCAAATTATCAGCATCTTTCCTTACTGGCAGGAAAATTTGATTTTTCTCGGCACGAAGTCGTTGAATCTGCTCCATTCGTTCATCTTCTTGCGCTCTGTAGGCGTCTCTCTGCCGGACGAATTCTTCCTTGCTTATATTTCCGTCGGCGTATTGCTCATACAGTGCAATGCGCTGTTTTACGATCTCTGCCTTTTCTGCACTCAGCTTTTCTTCCTGCCGTTCCAGTGCGGAAAAGCAAATCAACGCTTTGCGTTCCCGTTCGTGCAGGATTTCCAGTACATGCTCCGCCTGCTTTATCTGCACTGTCAGTGCGTTTCGGACAATCTCTTCCAGCAATTCCTCAGAGATCGGGATTCGCTTGCAGGGACTGTCCACCGCTGTGGCTGAGAATCTGCAGTTAAACGAGGGGCCAAGCTTCTTGAGAACACGATATTTCATCAGTTTCTGGCAGTAGCCGCAGTAGACCTTGCCTTTCAAGGGATACTGGCGTTTTGTGTAGTTCCCGGCCTGGTGCTTCCCATGCTGCAGCATGATGACCATTTGTGCCTGTTCAAATTCCTCCGGGGTCACAATGGCGGCATGGCTGTCCTCAATTCGTACCTGCTGTTCCAAAGGAGCGCGCAGAACCCGATGCTTACAGGGAACCGGCATAATGAATTTCGCGCCCACATAGGTTCCCTTATACTTCTCATTTTTCAGAACATGGTAAACCGTTCCACTTGTCCAATGGCTGCGCTGCAGATCCCATGCTTTCTGCTCACTGTACACATGGTTTTCCGCCACATGATATGCTGCCGGGGTCGGGATCTGCTTTTCATTCAGGATTTTGGCGATGGTGCCTGTTCTGTTGCCCTGCAATGCCAGTTCAAAGATCAACCGCACATATCGACTGGCTACCGGGTCGAGGATCAGCTTATGGCAATCGTTCGGGTCCGGCAGAAATCCAAACGGGCGGTATCCTCCGAGATACATTCCTTTTTTCTGCATCACATGGTCTGCTGCTGCGATTTTAGCGGAGAGGTCCCGGCTGTAGGATGCGTTGATGATGTTCTTGATGGCTACTTCCAGTCCGCGCACATCGTTCCCAGCCTGCATTCCACTGTCATACTCATCGTTGACAGAGATAAAGCGAACGCCCAGCAGCGGGAAGATGCGCTCCATATAATCGCCTGCCTCAATGTAATCACGGGCAAACCGTGAAAAGTCCTTTACGATGATTGTTTTTATCTTGCCATCCTGTGCGTCCTGAATCAGCTGCTGGAACGCCGGGCGGCTTGTGGATGTGCCGGAATAGCCATCATCCACATACTCCTGTCGCGGCTCTGCAGCCAGTTCCGGGCGAGCCATGATGTACCCCTCTACCAGTCCGCGCTGACCCTGAATGCTGTTGCTCTCAGCCTTATCTGTTCCCACATCCTCGTCCGCAAAGGAAAGTCGATAATAGGTTCCGATCATCTGCTGCTCACCGCCCTTCAAACGGATAAATCAATTCTGTCTTTACAATTTCCGCTGCACGATTTTCCAGATTACTCATGCGGCGTACCCATTCCATCTGATTTTCTTCTTTCAGTTTTTCCGAAATGCCCTCCCGTTGGCTCATCTGCTCAATCAAAACCTCATATCGTTCTGCTGCATGCTCTTCCACGTCTGCCAAAACAGCATCCAGTTTTCCACTCAGCAGCAGGCTCTGATAATAGGCTGGTTTTCGTAGTTTCAGGTACGCCTTGTGCAGCATTCCCCATCGGCCAATCGGACGAGTCCGTGGCAGTTTCAAGGCTGGCAGGTAACAATTTCCAACTAAGGAATATTCCATCCCTGTCCGGGCATCGTAGATTTTCTCTTTCATTGCTTTGTTCTCCTTTTTCGTTAGAACGAAAATTCCGTGCAAGTGATTTTCTCGCGGTCCACTTCAATTTTCTTTACATACTGCTGTAGATTGTCTGCCGTCAAAAGCACCTCTGTGTTGTCTGCGATTTGCTTTTTCTGCCGCAGTTCTTCTTGAACAACTACCAGTTCTTTCTCGTTTTCAGCTTTTGTCTGTCTGAATGCCTCAATTTCATTCTCTGCATCCTGCTTCAATTCCAAGAACTTTTCTTTTGAAATTTTTCCAAGGACATACTGCTCGTAGCCGCTGCGCTTCTGTGATTCCAGTCGAACGATATTGCCTGACGCCTGTTCAATTTCACGTTTTGTAGCTATTTCTTTTGATTGGAGTTTGCTTTTTCCAGAGCTTTTCCGTACCAGCTTCTGCAAATCACGGTGTTCTTCCATCCGCTGGTGCAACTCCTTGTTAATGCCATTCCAGAGGTCTTTCTCTGAAATTGAAACATGGCAAGATGCACAGTAAAAATACAGCGAACCATCGCTTTGCCAATGACAAAACAGCTTTTCTCCGCACTCTTTGCAAAATATCCGGCCTTTGAAAATGTTCGGATTACTTTCTCTGCGCTGTCTGCACCACTTTTTCCGTTCCTCCCTGACCGCTTGCTCGGCTTCCCGCAATGCAGAAACTTCATCAAACAATTCCCAACTGATGATTGCCGGATGGCTGTCCGGCACCATCCGCCAGCTTTCCCGTGGATTCCGCCCGATTTTCCGATACGTTTCATCATAAGCGATGCGGTTATAGACCATTGTTCCTGTGTAGATTGGATTTTCCAGCACCTTTGTCACGAAAACGGTCTGCCATGCTGGGTCCTTTACCCGCAAGGTGTTTTTCAGGTATCCCAGCTGACAGCGGCGTGTAAAAGGTGTCGGGATTCCCTGCGCAGACAGCTTTTTTGCAATCTCGCGCTCTTTCATACCGGATTTCTTCCAGAGAAAAATCCGAACTACCACATCGCTGACTTCCTCGTCCAGAATCAAATGATTCTGCTGATTTCTCTTGTAACCGAACGGAACAGGCGTATAGATTTCTCCTCGTGCTTCCTTGGAACGAAAGCACGACTGAATCTTCTTGGACAGGTCTTTCGAGTACATTTCATTGATCATGCTCTTGATCGGCACCAGCATCCCGTCCCGACTCTGGCTGTTCAGGCTATCATAATTATCATTGATGGCGATAACTCTTACGCCAAACAGTGGAAACACCTGTTCCAGATACTGACCTGTTTCCACGAAATTACGGCCCAGTCGGGAGAAGTCCTTTACCACAATGCAGTTGACTTTCCGCTCCTGCAGTGCTTTCAGCAGCCGTTCAAATTCCGGGCGGTCAAAGTTCATCCCTGTACACCGCTTGTCCGCAAATACATCCAGCAGCATCAAATCATCCCGGTGATTGATGTACTCCTTGATATAGGAAATCTGCACTTCCAGTGATTCCGTATTCCGAAGCACATCATCGAAATCAGACAATCGTGCGTAAATTGCGGTTTTCCAGATACGGTGCTGTGCGTTCTCGGCCTCCCGCTGCGCCGCACTTACTTTCTTGCTTACTCTTGCCATAAATCACGACCTTCTTTCAAGCTGACACTTCATGCTGCTTTTGGTGCAATTCCTCCAGCAGGTCTGCAATTTCATCCTGGAATCGGAACGTAATTTCCACCCGATTGCCCTCATAGACTTCGATTTTCTCAATCAATTCGACAATCATCGGGCGGGTGATTTCTTCCAATTTTCGATACTTACGGTACACGTCCAGAAATGGATACGCATTCGGGGCAGTCTGTAAATTTTGCTGTTCCGCCTCCAGTTCCTCAATTTTGCGGTCATACTCTTCGATTCGCTTGCTGTACAGTTCGTTGTAGTTCAGGAAATCCTCCCGTGTGAGGATTTCGTCTGCATAATCCCCATACAGTTTTTCCTTAATGCCCTGTGTATGGGTCTTTTCTGCAGTCAGCTGCCGAATCTGCCGTTCAATGCGCCGCACACGGTAGGGTTCCTGCTGGGCCTGCCGGATGCTTTCCACAAATTCTGCTTCCTCCATCACAATCTGGATCTGCATCTGGAGCGCATTCCGCACAATGTTATAGAGCTTTTCATCCCGTAGGTTATGGCTCGTGCAGCTGCCTTTGTTCTGTTTGCTGCCGGAGCACTGATAATAGATGTACCGCTTTCTTTTATAGCTGGCCGACCTGCGTACCAGCCGACTGCCGCAGTCCCCACAGTAGAGAAAGCCTGCAAACAGGGCCACCGTTTCGGCATCGTTTGGCCTGCGGGTTTCGGTTTCCAGAATCCGCTGCACCAGTTCAAACTGCTCTGCCGGAATGATTGCTTCATGAGTGTTGTCCACGATTACCCAGTCCCGCATCGGCACATTCATTTTCTTTTTGGAGCGATAATCCAGTCGCCGGGTCTTTCCCTGCACCAGCTTCCCGATATAGACCTCGTTGTGCAGAATGCGGTCCACTGCCTTGGCAGACCACGGCGGCTCATCGCTCTTGCGGAAATGCAGGCTCAGCTTTGCACCGCTCTGCAGCTTTCGCGCAGCCGGGGACGGCACCTTTTTCGCATTCAATCGGTCTGCGATGCTCTGATTATTCATGCCACTGATCTTCCAGCGGAAAATATCTTGCACTGTTTCCGCTGCCAGTTCGTCCACGATCAGCTTGGTATGATTGCTGGGGTCCTTCTGGTACCCATAGGTTGCAAAACTTCCCACAAAATCGCCGCGCTTCCGCTTGACCGCAAGCTGACTCTTGATTTTGACGGAAATATCCCGACAGTAGGCATCATTGAGCAAATTTCGCATCGGGACCATGATGGAATCGCTGGTCTTCCACGCAGATTGGCTGTCATAATTATCCGTCACTGCAATCAGCCGGACCCGCATGACCGGGAAAATACGTTCCAGATAACGCCCCACTTCAATGTAATTTCGTCCAAAGCGGGACAGGTCTTCTTGTGTCAAGTAGGAACTAAAAAATTTTTGAGATTTTACAAACCGTTC
>UQYK01000073.1 GCA_900545285.1 uncultured Ruminococcus sp. | reverse complement strand
AAAAAGCACCCCTGAAGAATCAGGGGTGCTTTTCTATATAAAATATAGCAGTTTTGCACAAAGATTTTTAAAATGTCAATGTGAGCTGACGTTCCGTATGATGGTAAGGACGGCAAGTCACGCCTGTCAGCAGAAACATCCGCTGCGAAGCTTTAGTTGCATCGCTGTCAGCATACTTGTTGTCATAGTAGATGATTTCCCGGATGCCGCTCTGAATAATCGCCTTTGCGCATTCGTTGCAGGGGAACAGCGTGACATACAGACTGCAACCCTGCAAGCTGCCGGCGCTGCGGTTTAAGATTGCATTCAATTCCGCATGGCAGACAAAGGGATATTTCGTGTTCAGAAAATCCCCTTCCCGTTCCCAGGGCATGTCATCGTCATTGCAGCCGGTAGGCATGCCATTATAGCCAACGGATACAATTTTATGCTCCTGGTTTACAATGCAGGCACCCACCTGTGTATTGCTGTCCTTGCTGCGTTCTGCGGAGAGAAGCGCAATTCCCATGAAATATTCATCCCAGGATAAGTAGTCACTGCGTTTCATAAAGAGGGCACTCCTTTACTTAGCATTCGGAAATCCGCTGATGCTGCCGTCCAGAACCTGACGATAAAGCGCAAGATCCAATGCATCCAATGAGCTGTCATGGTTGACATCTCCGGCCTTAAAGTCATTTTTCTTGGTGTCCACCTGTTCTCCTACCAGGTACTGACAGAGCAGAACCATATCTTCTACACCCAGTTTTCCATTGCAGGAGATATCACCTGTTACAGTTCCTGTTGTAGTGGTTGTAGTGGTAGTCGGCTTTGTAGTGTCTGTTACAGCGGGCTTTGTATTTTCTTCGTTTCCGTTCCAGGTTGAGCCGCCGTCCAGGTTGCTGCCTTCTGAGGAAGCATAGGACTTATAATAATCGCTCAGAGAAATACTGGTGGAGCCGGTTCCCAGCGCGCGTTCGTGATCCAGGCTGATGTACTTGCCGCTGTCCTGTGTCTGCCAGAGAGACGGTTCAAACAGACCGTACTTGTCATCATCCCATGTGGAAAAGTCATAGCCCAGCAGGCCGCCGGTATCGCCGGAGTTCGGGTTCAGGCACCAGAAAGTATGGTTGATATGGTTGTCGATCATATAGTTGCGAAGCAGTTCCATCCACTTCTGGTTTTTGCCGCCGTCCATATGGCCGCCCCATTCGCCGATCAGCAGCGGTGCAATTTCCTGGTCATTGATGTATGCCCAGGTGTCATACCAATAGTCATCCAGCAGTGTCTGTGTGGTAAAGTCCTTGTCAAACCATGTCTGATTATATACAGACGGGCCGTAATCGTGTGGGGAGTATACAATCTGGCTGTTCTTGGAGGAAGAACCGAAGTCAATCGGATAATCCTTTACACCGCGGAGATTGCCGCCCCACCATGCGCCGTACCACGGAGACTGGTCTGCCGGAGCCTGCCAGATATCTGCGGTATCGTAGGTATAGCCCTTTTCTGTTTTCGGATACTGTTCAACACCTTCAATGAAAATCAGGGCGTTGGGGTTGACATCCAGAATGGAGTTGCCGCACTCTGTTGCGGAGTATGCCCAGTTATTCTGATCGGTAGAATCATCCCACTTTGCAATATCATCCGGGCACTTGCTTCCGCTGTAGCCTCGCTTGCCGTGAGGCTCGTTTTTCAGGTCATAGCCAATGATGGTATCATCATTGCTGTACTTTTCTGCCAGCCATGTAACGGAATCCTTCCACATGTCCCATGTGATTTTCTCGCCGGAAGCGGCGCCGATTGCCATGCTGTCCCCGTCAGAAGCCGCAGAAGTATAGTACCACAAATTGTAGTTGTGGCCGGAGTTGTGTTCTGCCGGGCTGTGGACATCGATCATAACCTTCAGACCATAGTCTTTCATCTTCTGCATGATGACATCAAAGATTTCCATGCTGTTTTTCAGCGTCTTTCCATCCGCTTCGACAAAATCCTTGTTGGTGTTGACATAGGTACCGGCCTTGGTAACGGTACCGTCTTCGCCTACCTGGTCTGTCGGCGGCTCATAGCCGGCATTTACGGAGCTGACCGGATCCGGTGTTCCGCGCATCCAGGAAACCAGCAGCTCTGTGGAGATCGGCATACGAATCAGGTTGATACCGTGGTCACCAACCGTTTTCAAAAAGGCATCAATGTCTGTGGCGTACAGTCCGTGTGCACAGTTTTCCGTACAGTTAAAGCCAAACCAGTTCGCACCGGTAAGCCATACCTCGTGCCCTTCCGAATCGTACAGACGGCTTCCGTTTGCATGGAGCCAGTCGTCATTATTATCATCCGCAGCAGCAGCTTTCAGATCCAGCTGTGCCACAGATGGCAGACTGGTAGAAATACCGGTGACTGTCAGTGCCCCGGCTGCCAGAAGTGCCAGAATGGTCTTTTGCAGTTTCATAAGAGTAAAGTCCCCTTTCTTTGTCAGTTCGTTTTCAAATTGTAGAAATCGAAATATTTTTCTGCATCTCATACATCTTTTATTATAGTACGATCTCACAAAAAAGTCAAGAGAATTGAGAAAAAATTCATCAAAATAGAAGAAATCTCTGAAATCATTTCGTTTTGTCGTCTTTAGAGATAACCGACCTGTTTGCGCGGTCATGGGCGCACTGCTCATGATGCAGATGAAATACCAGCAATGTCATAATCAATAGCATGCATGCCGGAAAAATAGAATTCGGCGTTTCCCGCAGTACATAACCGGAAACTGCAACCGCAGTATCATATTTTTCCTCCCAATGCAGCACAGTAATTCCCATTTTGCAAAAGGCAGCGGAAAAAACGGCAGAAAGCAGACGAACGCCGAACAAGGAACCCAGAGAAACGTATTTGTTAACAGCGCGGACTTGTAGGAGAACGCAGCATCCGCCAAAGGAATACAAACCGCACAGCATCGGCAAAAACAGGGAGAACGGCAGGGAAAGCTGTATCACATTGCTGATTTCCAGAAAGCTCTGCACTATGGCAGAGGAATCCGGCAGTTTCCAGGACGCAGTCCATTCCAGAACATGCATTCCGTCCAAAATGCCGCAGAGCCCTGAAAAGCATAAAATCATGGCACACAATTGCAGCAGATTTTTTCCGGCACTGGCGGTACATTGAATCCAAAGGGCAGCATCTGCCGGCTGAAACCTTTGCTTTGGCTCCGTAATTGAAATGGGATGGGTTCGAAACAACACAATGGCCAACAGTCCATTTGCAAGACAGCAGCAAAAAAACAGAAGGAGAAATACGGAAAAACGATTGGGATAGTCTCCCAGAATTCCCAGCAGAAACGCCGGGCCGCCGCCGAAGCATACCAGAGACAAACGCCCGGCATCTTTCTGGGAAAGCGCACCTTGTTCTGCCAGTTCCTGTAGCATGCCGGCACCTACAGGATAACCAGCAAATTGGCTGCACAGGAACAAGGCAAAGCAGTAGTCTGGCATGCCAAACAGCCGCGGCGCAATCCAGCGAAACGGCTTTCCCAGAATCCGCCACACGCCGGTATGAATGAGCAGCTGCGATAAAATCATCATGGCGTAGAGAGACGGAACGATGATAGTCAGGCAGCGTGTCACTGCAGATGATATGTAACTTTGCATGGCTCCGGCATATCCGGTACAGAGCAAAATCATAAGCAAGAGAAAAAGTGCAGTGATTGCAGCGCGATGCTTCGAAAAAACCATACCAGATGCCTCCTGAACAAAATGAGAGTAGCCGGAAAAACCGTTTTGTATCATGGTATGGCGCACTTTTTGCAGATATACGCATTTTTCCCTCCATGAGAGGGGAGAACGTCTTTTTTTCCGACAGACTGCATAAGATTTTTGCGAGGTGATCAAAATGGAACGGGGACATCATCTGAGCAAGCGGCTCTTATGCCTGGAAACCTACATACAGCTCCGCAGCAACCGGGAGCTATATCTGGAAAATTGCCGGCGCATCGTGGAATACAACGATATCCGGATTGTGATCCAGACAACAGATCTCACGCTGGAAATCTGGGGGAGTGGGCTGGAAGCCGACAGCCGTTCCCCGGAATGTTTGGTGATTCATGGAGACATTCAGGCTTTGAATCTGAAAGCGAAGGGAAAGAACACATGAAGTATGCTTTGAAACGCACCTATCGTGCAGAGGCTTCCGGGGGAAAATTGTACTCTTTTCTCAATGCAATGCATAAAAACGGCATTTTTTGCCAAAAAGAACGTTGCCGGGGAAATAAACTCTGCTTCGTGATTGCAGCAAAGCATTGGGAAACCGCATCAGAGCTTGCGCGTATCTATGGTGTTACACTCCAATCCGAAGAAAAGCGGAGCCTTTTTCGCACATTATATCGCTATCGGTTCCGATTTGGGATTCCCATCGGCATCCTTCTCGCCGGAGCACTGTTTTTTTACTGCTCCAATATTGTCATGCGGATTGAGGTGATCGGGAGCACAAGCGACAGCGAAACCCGTCAGATTCTGACAATTTTGGAAGAACAGGGCGTTGCGCGCGGCAGCTGGATTCCGGAAATCGACTTTTCAAAATGTGAGCATCAGCTTCGTGCGGCAGTCGATGAACTGGCATGGGTAGGAATGCGGCACACTGGAAACCGCCTGGTTGTCGAAGTTATGGCGCGCACACCAACACCAGAGATGCTGGAAACGCGCGTTCCCTGCAATCTGGTTGCTGCCCAGGATGCGCAGATTACCGCAGTTTCCATTTACTGCGGTCAATTGATGCGCCTGGTAGGGGATCCGGTTCGAAAGGGGGAGCTTCTGGTCAGTGGAGTAATTACCGATGAAACCGGACACACCGGCGTGCGTCATGCCATGGGCAGCATCACCGGAATCTATACGCAGGAGCAGGTCTTTACCTGTGCGGCAGAGGACGAAATCCGAACACCCACCGGGCAAACGAAAACGCAAAAGTACCTGGATTTATTTGCGTGGCATATCCCGTTGTGCACACGGGATGTTTCATTTTCTGACAGTATAAAGACAACGGAGCACCACTGGTTTTCTCTGTTTGGTGCAGAATTGCCCGTTGGAATCTACCAGGAGCATTTTCAGGCATATGAGACAATTGTGAAAACATATACCGCTACAGAAATGCAGCAAAATTTAAAAGAACAGGAGCAGCGCTATGCGGATAATTTTTTGGATCAGGTGGAAATTTTGGACAAAAAAATTACCGTCCTCGAAAAAGAGGACGGTATAGATTGGGTCGTCAGCTATACGCTGGAAGGAGAAATTGCAGTTCAGCAGGAACTGTTTCTGCATGATTCTCCTGTTCCGTTTCAACCAGCGGAGACAACCGAAACAACAGAGTAACGTTTTATGATTAGTCCAGGAAATCCTTGACCTTTTTGCTGCGGCTGGGGTGACGGAGCTTTCGCAGTGCCTTGGCTTCAATCTGGCGAATCCGCTCACGGGTTACGTCAAATTCCTTGCCCACTTCTTCCAGGGTGCGGGAGCGACCATCTTCCAGACCAAAGCGCAGGCGGAGTACCTTTGCTTCCCGGTCTGTCAGGGTGGACAATACTTCGTTCAGCTGTTCTTTCAGCAGCATAAGGGAAGCGGCATCTGCCGGAGCCGGCGCATCATCATCCGGGATAAAGTCACCCAGGTGGCTGTCTTCCTCTTCGCCAATTGGTGTTTCCAGAGAAACCGGATCCTGTGCAATGCGCATGATTTCCCGTACACGCTCTGCCGGCATTTCCAGCTTTTCTGCGATTTCTTCTGCGGAAGGATCGTGACCGGTTTCATGCAGCAGCTGGCTGGAAACCTTCTTTACCTTTGTGATGGTTTCCACCATATGCACCGGAATACGGATGGTTCTGGCCTGGTCGGCAATGGCACGTGTGATAGCCTGGCGAATCCACCATGTGGCATAGGTGGAGAACTTAAACCCCTTGGTATAGTCGAATTTTTCGACTGCCTTTAAAAGTCCCAGGTTGCCTTCCTGAATCAGATCCAGGAACTGCATGCCACGTCCAACATATTTTTTTGCAATGCTGACAACCAGACGGAGATTGGCTTCGGACAGCCGCTTTTTCGCATAGCTGTCTCCTTCGGCCATACGTTTTGCCAGCTCGGTTTCTTCGTCCGGAGAGAGCAGAGGAACCCGTCCGATTTCTTTCAGGTAAATCTTTACCGGGTCATCAATGGCAATTCCTTCTGTGGAAAGTGTCAGTTCCAGATCATCGACCAGATCCAGGTCGCCGTCTTTCAGGGATTCATCGACTGCGGTATCATCCACAATTTCAATGTTCAGCTGCTCGCACATATTGATGATGGAGGAGAGCTGATCGGTATCAAAATCCAGTTCGTCCAGAACGTCTGTGATTTCCTTTGTTGTGAGTTTCCCGTTTGCTTTGCCCTGTTCCATCAGAGCGTCAATGGTCATTTTTTTCTGTTCCATGGCATTTTTCCTTTCCGTTTCATCGGTTACTCCGATGCATTGCTGCGTAAACTATGTATGGATTATCGCAATGCGTAATCATAAGCGCCTGCTTCCTATGCTTTGCATTTTAGAACCTGTCTTCACAAGAAATATATGTGGATTTTCGAGCATAATTTTGTTGCAG
>UQYK01000072.1 GCA_900545285.1 uncultured Ruminococcus sp. | reverse complement strand
ACCTATGACCCTCTGCTTGTAAGGCAGATGCTCTCCCAGCTGAGCTAAGCTTCCACACTGTGTCGTTTCGGTTTGTTTTGTGTTCCTCACCGACGACTATTACAGTATATCACATTGCAAGGGGTTTGTCAAGCGTTTTTTTCAAAAAAATCGAAAAAACGCATCTTTTGTTAAATCTGCATGTTATCAACATTCTGAATTGTACAATAATGACAACATTTCTGTTAATTTCGGCCGTTTTCTCCGTTTCGCTGGAACAGGCGCAGAACCTCCAGACGCAAACCGCGGTGTTCGGGCTGCTTCAGTTCCGGATCCTGCCGCAAGATTTCTTTGGCACAGGTCTGGACCTCTTCCAGCAGTTTGGTGTCATGGGACAGGTCGGCCACCCGGAGCGGCGGAAGGCCGTGCTGCCGCTGTCCGAAGAAGTCGCCGGGGCCGCGGAGCTGCAAGTCGGCCTCGGCAATCTGAAAGCCGTCACTGGTGCGGCTCATAATCTGCATCCGGGCGCGGCAGTCCTCTGTGACATGATCTGTCATCAGAATGCAGTAGCTCTGTTCTTTGCCCCGGCCTACGCGCCCCCGGAGCTGGTGGAGCTGGGACAATCCGAAGCGCTCTGCATTCTCAATCAGCAGGATTGTGGCGTTGGGAACGTCTACGCCTACTTCGATTACAGTGGTGCTGACCAGTAAGTCCAGCTCGTGGCTGCGAAAGGCGTGCATGATCTGTTCCTTTTCGGCGGCCTTCATTTTGCCGTGGAGCAGTCCCACCCGGTAGTCGGAGAAGGCAGTCTGCTGGATATTTTCCGCATAGGCCTCGACTGCCTGCAAGTCGCTTTCTTCCCGTTCTTCGATCATGGGGCAGACAATATAGCCCTGGTGCCCCTGTTGCAGCTGCTCCCGGATAAAGCCATAGGCGCGCTGGCGCAGCTTTCCGGTGACGGCAAATGTCTGCACCGGAAGCCGTCCCTTGGGCAGTTCCTTTAAAATGGAAATGTCCAGGTCGCCGTAAATCATCAGCGCCAGTGTCCGGGGGATGGGGGTAGCGGACATAACCAGCTTGTGGGGGCATCCGCCCTTGTCTGCCAGCTGTGTGCGCTGTGCTACGCCAAATCGGTGCTGTTCGTCCGTGATGACTAGTGCCAGCTTCTGAAAGGAGACTTCTTTTTGGAAAATGGCGTGCGTGCCAACAATCAGCTGAATGGTGCCGTCTGCCAGTGCCGCATAGATTTCCCGTTTTTCCTTTGTCCGGAGCGAACCGGTGAGCAGCCCTACCGTGATGCCCAGCGGCTCCAGAAACTGCTGCATGGTGTGGTAATGCTGTACTGCCAGAATTTCAGTGGGTGCCATCATTGCGCACTGCATGCCATTCTGGATGGTGAAATAGCAGGCCGCCGCCGCAACCGCGGTTTTGCCGCTGCCGACATCTCCCTGTAGCAGGCGGTTCATGGGGGCATCGCTGCACAGATCCTGTACAATCTCCCGGATAGCCTGCTTTTGGCCGGCAGTCAGGGAAAACGGAAGGCCGCTGTAGTATGGTTCCAGAGAAACTGTGGATGCCATAGCATAGGCTGTCCGGGTGTGGTTGTCGGCGCGGCGCATGAGCATGCCAAGCTGTAATTGCAGCAGCTCGTCAAATGCCAGCCGGCGGCGCGCCTGTTCCATGCGGCCGGGATTTTCCGGAAAATGCACCTGTTCCAGTGCTTCCGGCAGGGAAAGGAGATCGTGTGCCTGCCGCAGCTTTGCCGGCATCCAGTCGAAGGGCTGCTGCTGCATCAGTGTGACTGCCTGGCGCACTGCCTGAACCAGTAGTTGCGCAGAAATTCCCGTGGTCATGGGGTAGCAGGGGAAAATCTGTTCTTTTGCCCGGTCTGCCAGCACATGCGGCGCAGAAATTTCCCGGCGCAGCAGGTTTCCCTGCATCTTTCCGGCCATGCGGTACCATTCGCCTAGGCGGAGCGCCTGAAATCCGTAAGGATTATTATAGAACGTAACGGTAATATCAGATACGCCGTCCGTGGCAATTGCCTTGAAAATGGTCAGGCCCTTTCGGATATACTGGGGCGGCATCTTTCGGGCAATCTGCACGCGAATCACGCAGCTTTCGCCCGGCTGCGCCGCCAGAATCGGCACTGGGTGGGTGTAGTCCAAATAGGAACGGGGAATGTGGTAGAGCAGGTCATAAGGGGTCAGAATGCCCAGCCGTTCCAGTGCTTCTGCCCGCTTTTGTCCGATTCCTTTGAGCTGGGATACCGGCTGGAAAAGCGCGTCCATGAGAATTTCCTCCTTTCTGTCATAAAAGTCTATCCGTAATGACAGGTTCAAGTCCTGTCATTGCGGAAAACAGATGTGCACAACGGTTTAGCTGTGCAGATCCCGCTGCTCCACGGCCAGCTGGTCACAGCGTTCATTTTCCGGGTGGCCGGCGTGTCCTTTTACCCAGTGAAAGGTGACACTGTGCCGTTCCAGCAGCGGCAGCAGCTGTTTCCACAGATCAACGTTTAACGCCGGCTTTTTGTCGGATTTTATCCAGCCCCGTTTCTGCCAGCCGTATACCCAGCCTTTTGTGATGCTGTCCACTACATATTTGCTGTCGGTGGTCAGTTTTACCTGGCATGGCTCTTTCAGTGCAGCCAGCGCTGCAATGACGCCGGACAGCTCCATACGGTTGTTGGTGGTTTCGGCAGCGCCGCCGGATAGTTCTTTTTCTGCTGTACCGTACCGCAGAATTGCGCCCCAGCCGCCGGGACCGGGATTACCGCTGCATGCGCCGTCTGTGAAAATTTCCACTGTTTTCATGTGTGTTCCTCCGTGATGAAATGTCGCGTTTTCCCGGTGTGCCGGGACGCAGAGACGGATTTCCGGAAAAGCGCAGAAAGGCTTTTGGAGGGAGAACCGTTTTTGTTTCTTTATTATACAATATCTCTGCTGAAAACGCAACCGTCCAAAAAAGAATGTTTCATTTTATGCAATTTGTATGGCTTTCTATGCTTGTCCTGTCCTTTGTTTTATGATATAATACAAGTGGATTAACGTGCGCCTGGATTTGAACTGTGCTCTGACTGCGCAGAACCGGTGCATGCAGCCTTGTTACACGAAAGATTTTGGAAAAGGAGTTTTTTCATATGAAGAAATTAACACGTATTCTGGCGGCTCTGATGATTCCTCGAAGGCCGAGTCTTCTTCCGCAGATTCCGCCTATAAGGAAAAGGACGATGTCACAGTAGATACCACACTGGTGGACGAGATAGTTGCCAACGACCCGGATATTAAGGGACAGACCATCTACTGGCTGGCAGATTATGACCTGAATCCTACCAACAATCAGGACCGCAGCGTGGCACTGTCTCTGTTTGAGGACAAATACGGCGCAAAGGTAGAATATGTGTCCTGTACTTCTGATACCAAGTTTGACACTCTGGCAAGCCGGATTCTGGGCGGCGACCCGGTGGATATGTTCCCGTATGAATGGGATGCTGTACCGAACGGCGTGACCAAGGATCAGTACCAGCCGCTGGATGATTATCTGGATCTGAGCGATGATATCTGGAGCGATATGACAGATGTCATTGATATGTTCCAGTACAAGGGAAAGCACTATGTTGTACCGTACTGCCTGTCTGATCCGCTGCTGCTGACCTACAGCCGCTCTATGTGCGAAGAAAACGGCCTAGACGATCCGTTGCACTGCTGAACGGCGACAAGGACTCCTGGGCTGTGCTCCGGGATGAGTGGAAGTCTGTAATTGACGAAGTAATTGATGGCTACAATAATCAGTAATCAGTAAACCATAAAATTCTGAAAAAGGAAAACACCGTGCGGCTTCTTTCGGGGCTGTGCGGTGTTTTTGCGCTGTAGATTCCGGAATGCGGCGGCTTTGGAGAAAAAGAAAATGGAATTGTGCGGCTTTCGACAAAATATGTTTGACAGCGTCCTTTTCCATATGGTATAATAAATGCAGACAGGATTTCGGTGCAAAATGCGGTTTCATTTTGCGGGAAACTGCCTTTTGAAAAATACGGCGCGGTCTGCCCGGATGCCGGAACAGACGCGGTCTGAAACAGGAAAGAGGAACACTTCATGAAAGTACTGCACATTGGTGATGTGGTAGGAGCGGCTGGCGGTCAGTTCCTGATGGATCACCTGCCGGCGATCAAGCGGGAACATCAGATTGATATGACAATCGTAAACGGAGAGAATTCCGCCCAGGGCAACGGCATTACAAAACATTCCATGGAACAGATTTTTACAGCCGGTGCCGATGTCATTACCACCGGCAACCACTGCTTTAAACGGCGTGAAGCGCTTTCTATCTATGAAAATCCTACGGTGCTTCGTCCTGCAAACTATCCGGACGGCTGTGCCGGGCACGGTGTCTGCACCGTGGACTTCGGGCCGTGGCAGGCGGCAGTGCTGAATCTTTCCGGGACGGCATATCTGGATCCGCTGGACAATCCGTTTACCATTGTGGAGCAGCTGCTGGAAGAAATCGAAACACCGAATATTTTCGTGGATTTTCATGCAGAAGCAACCGCAGAGAAAAAAGCAATGGGATATTTTCTGGCTGGCCGCGTGACGGCAGTGGTGGGAACGCATACCCATGTGCAGACGGCAGACGAAACCATTTTGGCAGGACATACCGGCTATTTGACGGACGTGGGCATGACCGGGCCGGAAGAGTCGATTCTGGGCGTGGCGGTACAGCCGGCCATGGATCGGTTCCGGTTTCATTTTCCCACACGGTTTACAGAGGCAGAGGGCTCCTGCTTTTGTAACGGCGTGATCATCACTTTTGATCAAAAATGTGGTAAATGTACGAAAATAGAGCGCCTGATTCTTCGATAATGCACAAACTTTCCCGACAGGGGTTGCAATTTGTGATGCTTTATTGTATAATGATGGTGTAAAAATGCGGTGTCGGCTTGCCGGCAAACGCAAAACGGTATGAGGTAATCAAACTCACTATGACTGTACTACAGGGAGGCTTTTTATCATGGAAGTTCTGAAAGTATCATCACACTCTTCTCCGAATTCCGTTGCCGGTGCGATTGCCGGTGTTATCCGGGAGAAAAAAGTAGTTGAGGTGCAGGCGGTTGGCGCAGGCGCTGCAAATCAGGCAATCAAGGCAATTGCAATTGCACGTGGCTATCTGGCACCGATTGGCGTGGATCTGATCTGCATTCCGGCGTTTGCCAATATTCAGATTGACGGCGAAGAGCGCACAGCAATGAAACTGATCTGTGAAGAACGATAAATTCGTAATACAAAAGAAACGCTGCCAGTTCATGAGCTTGGCGGCGTTTTTATATAGGCAGATGCAGAAAAATGCGGTAACTGCCGGGTGCCTGTGCCGTATTCCATGCAAACGAAAAGGAGCAGGCACCTGTAAAAAACTCCGATTATGGAGCTGCATGGGAAAATCGAACTGGGAGAGACGATATGGAAGGCGATCCGACATTTGATACAATATTATGGGTGCTCTTGATTTTGCTTTTGCTGCTGCATCTGCTGTTTGCCGCGGGAATGGCGGCGGTTTCCACGCTGGGAAATCAGATGGGAGCCATGGCGGAAAAACACCCGGAAATGGCATACTATCAGAAACAGAAAACACCGCTGCTCTATGGAAGAGTATCGGAATTGATTTTTTGCATGGCCGGGGCGGAGGTACTGGCGATGCTCTTTGCCGGTTTTCACGGCTGGATTCCGTTTCAGATTGCAGTGGACGGGGGGCTTTGGCTCGATCCGCTGAAAACTGCGGCAGATACCTGTGCGCAAGTTGGCTGGAAGCAGGTTGCCTGCATTGCAGCGTCGGCCTGTGTGGGCTTTTTTGCAGTTCTGCTCACAGATGCAGCCGGCCGGGGAATCGGTCGGAGAAAGCCGGAGCAGGCTGCTCTGAAAATGCTGCCCTATCTCAAATGCATGATGGGACTTTTGTGGCCGCTTCGCAAACTGTATGCCGGGATCAATCACTGTTTCGGCGGAAAGCATCCGGCAGAGGAGTCCATCACCGAAGAGGATATTCTGCATCTGGTGAATGCCGGGAACGAAAGCGGTATTCTGGAAGAACAGCAGCGCGAGATGATCAACAATATTTTTGAATTTGACGATATTCCGATCTCTGACGTAATGACACACCGGAAAGAACTGGTTGCGGTGGATGTGAGCATGGAAATTGCTGAGGTGGTGGAACTGGCACGCAGTGAAAATTATTCCCGTATGCCGGTATATCAGGACAATATTGACAATATTGTAGGAGTGCTGAATGCGAAGGACTTGCTGGGACTGATTGGCTGTACGGATATTTCCGGCTTTCGGGTGCGTCATTTTTTGCGGGAGGCATTGTTTGTACCGGAAACGGCAAAGTGTGACGATGTACTGTCGGAGATGTCTCGAAAAAAGATGCAGATGGCAATTGTTGTCGATGAATACGGCGGAACAGCCGGCGTTGTGTGCATGGAGGATATTCTGGAGGAAATTGTCGGAAATATTCAGGATGAATATGATGAGGAAGAGCAGGAAGTCAGACGGCTGACGGATACGCTCTATATCATAGACGGGCATGCAGATCCGGAGGATGTACTGCCGTTATTGGGAGAAACGCAGGAGGAAATGCCGTTTGACACGATGAGCGGTTTTCTGGTGGACTTGTTGGGGCGGATTCCGGAGACCCATGAAAATCCTGTAATAGAGTGGCATCAGATTCGATTTACAGCACTTGTAGTAGAAGAAAACTGGATTGCGAAAATTAAAGCAGAACTACTTCCTGGGAAAACAGAGCAAAAAGATGGGGAAAAGGAACCGGATAACGCACAAAAAGGATAACAATAAAGCAGAAAAAGAGTCGCTTTGAGGAATAAAGCGGCTCTTTTTGTACAAAATAGATAAAACAAGGCGAAAATATTCGATAGAATTTTACTTGACATTTACAAGAAATGCTGATATAATAATATCTGTCACACGGCGAGAGTAAAAATCAAGCGGATGCGGACAAGGAATTGAAAATGCGGAACGGGAGTTCGACAGCAGATTGATTTTATTTTGTTCATAAAGAATTCACTTGACAAAAGTTCCAAAATGTGATAGAATGAAAAAG
>UQYK01000071.1 GCA_900545285.1 uncultured Ruminococcus sp. | reverse complement strand
GACGAAAAATTTGACGACGCATCTGTCGCACAATCTTTGTGCGGTATTGCCTAAAACAAAAGCAGCTTTGTTCTTGCCCCGCTCGTGCAGCAGGCGGTAATGCTGCGGACAGAAAGGAAAGTATCTCCATGTATAAAAATATTGAAAAGCAGACAAAATTAAGCTTGAAGGATCAGATTGCCTATCAGCCCGGACAGGTTGTCAGCAAGACACTGGTACAGAATGAAAAGGTCAGCATGACCCTCTTCTCTTTTGACAAGGGCGAAGAGATTTCCTCCCACGCTGCCGGCGGAGACGCAATGGTTACAGTCCTGGATGGCACAGGCCGCTTTACGGTGGGAGAGGATGTATTTTTCCTCCATGCCGGAGAAACTCTGATTATGCCCAAGGGAATCCCCCATGCTGTTTTTGGAGAGGAACAGTTTAAGATGCAGCTGATCGTCTCCTTTTAAGGCGGCATAGCGCATGGAAAAAGTGAGCCTGTTCCGGTATTTTCCCGGCGGCGCAGTTTGTATCTGTCCGGCGGTACTGGAATGGGCTTTTTTGTTCGGCTTGAAATGACAATACAGAGTTAGTTTATTTGCATTTGCTTCGAAAAAACTGGTTGCAATATGGCGGAAAATGTGGTATACTAAGACGTGTTGACACGAAGTCTGACAGGTGTCTTTTTTGGGGAGTTCCTTCAAAAGGAAATGCACGTCTTTTTTGCGGAAAATGAGGTGAAAGATAAGGAAAAGCTGGAACAGTGGGAGCAGGAACACTGGGAAATGCTGTGCCGGATTGCGCCGGCGCAGTTTACAGTGCGGCATTATGCGGCGCTGGCAGAACTGGAAAAGAAATAACGAGTCCAGGCTTCATGCAGACAGAAATCGGATTTTGGAAAAGGAGTATCTATGAACGGAAAACGAGTGGCAGATTCCTATTCAGAGCAGGTGCAGATTCTGACACAGGCAAACATTAACGGCTATCACCGCTTGTTCGGCGGACAGCTGATGGAATGGATTGACATTGTGGCGGCAGTAGCTGCGCGCAGACATTCCGGGCAGAATGTCACCACTGCGGTTGTAGATACCCTCACATTTCAGGCACCGGCGCATGCCAATGATACCGTGATTATTTGCGGCTATGTCACATATGTGCACCGTACTTCCATGGAGATCTGCACCAAGACATATGTGGAGAACCTAAACGGAACCAGAAAGCTGATCAATACGGCATATCTGGTAATGGTTGCACTGGATGAGCAGGAAAAGCCGACAGAGGTTCCTCAGCTGATTCTGGAGACAGCAGAGGAAAAAGCGGAATGGCAGGCGGCCGAGAAACGGGCAGAGCTCCGAAAGCAGCGCCGGAAAGAAAAATTCTAAAACGCATTTACAAAAATCAGGGAGGAAATCAAATGGACTTTATTACGGAAAAAGATCGGATCTATACTACAGATGCAGAAGGAAACGTACTGGCGGAAATCCGGTTTCTGGAGGCAGAGCCGAAGGTGTTTTGTATTACGTATACGTTTGTAGATGCTTCCCTCCGGGGACAGGGCGTGGCTGGTGAGTTGATGCGTCTTGCAGTAAACACTGCCCATCAGCGGGGCGGCATGGTGACTGCTACCTGTTCCTATGCGCGTCACTGGCTGGAAACACACAAAAAACAAGGGTAGAAACGGGTGTGGATGTTTCCCATAAAAGCCATTTTAAACAGAATACAAAAAGACCGCAGGAAATGCCAATGTGCAAAACGCACTGGATTCCTGCGGTTTTTCTTTTTATGAGAACAGGTTCTTAGTTATACCGTTCGTCAATGACACGTGCGCTCTTTTTGGTGCTTCTGGGAAGCACGCCGATTTCAACGACCTTTACAATTGGAGTAAAGCCGATCTTGCTTTTTACCTTTTCTGCAATGCGGTGACTCAGCTCCTGGAAGTCAACCAGGCCGCTTTTGGCTTCCACATAAATGCGCATGGTGTCCTTTCCGTCCAGGTGGGAAATCCGGATCTGATACTCACTGGAAATTTCAGAGAAGGTTCCCAGAATTTCTTCAATCTGGCTCGGGAAAACATTGACCCCTTTAATTTTCATCATATCGTCTGTTCTGCCCATGATCATATCGATCTTGGGGAACTTGCTGCCACAGGGGCAGGCTTCCGGAATAATGCGGGACAGGTCATGTGTCCGATAACGAATCAGCGGTGCGCCTTCCTTCACCAGTGTGGTGATCACGATTTCGCCGATTTCACCGTCAGGCAGGTTCTCCCCGGTAACCGGATCAATGATTTCCAGGTAGATATAATCATCCCAATAGTGCATGCCGTGGTTTTCCTGACAGCTGATGCCAATGCCGGGGCCGTAGATTTCCGTCAGGCCGTAGATATCGTACAGCTCAATGCCCAGCTCCTCTGAAATCCGATCCCGCATTTTCTGGCTCCAACGCTCAGAACCGATTACGCCCTTTTTCAGGTGAATCTGGTTCTTGATGCCGCGTTTTTCAATCTCTTCTGCCAGCAAAAGGGCATAGGAGGAAGTGGAGCAGAGCACAGTGCTCTTCATATCGGTCATCATCTGGAGCTGCTTATCTGTATTTCCCGGCCCCATGGGAATTACCATAGCACCCAGCTTTTCTGCGCCGTTCTGGAATCCGATGCCGGCAGTCCAGAGACCGTAGCCCGGCGTAACCTGAATCCGATCCATGGGTGTGATGCCTGCCATTTCATAGCAGCGCTTAAACTGGATTGCCCAGTCGTCCACATCCTTTGCAGTATAGGGAATGATAACCGGTGTTCCGGTGGTGCCGGAGGAAGAGTGAATCCGCACGATTTCTTCTTCCGGTGCTGTCATCAGTCCGAGAGGATATGCGTCCCGGAGATCTTTTTTTTCGGAAAACGGAAGCTTCACGAATTCTTCTGCACTGTGTACAGCAGAAACTCCGGCGGCTTCCAGCTTTTTTCCGTAAAAGCTGTTAGAGTGAATGAGCGCCTGAATGCGGTCATTGACCTGTTCGAGTTGTTTTTCTGAAATTTTCATAAATCCAGTCCTTTCCCAAGTGCCGGCCTGTGCCTGCTGCACGGCTGGCCTGTATCATTGTTCTGTTGTTCAGACAGATGTACATTATGATTGACAGATTGCCTCCGGATGCGCGGCCGCATATTGCAGCGCTGTCCGGTTCCAGGCGTGAAACTGCGGCTTTACCGTCCGTTCCATGGCCTGCTGTACTTCTTCTGGGGAGAGCGGCAGAATGCCACTGTGCAGCACAGCTCCCAGCATTACCATATTCAGCACCTTTGGAGAACCGATCTCCCGGCAGGCGCTGTCTCCGTCCAGCATGGTGACGTGAGAGACGTGCTGCCGGAGATAGTCGAGCATGGCATCTGCATCATAGGCACCGCCGCCCAGGGTTGCAGTAACCGGCTGAATGGGGTGCGTATTCACGACCACAGAGCCATCCGGTTTCAGATACGGCAGCATGCGCACCGCTTCTGCCGGTTCGAAACCGATGATAAGATCCGCGCTTCCCTTCGGAAACATGGGGCAGAACAAATCCTCGCCAATGCGAAGAAAGCTGAATACACTGCCGCCCTTTTGTGCCATGCCGATGGTCTCCGCACTCATGACGGGAATTTCCTTTGCCATGGATGCAGCTGCAATCAGCTTGGAGGTCAGGACAATTCCCTGGCCGCCTACACCGCAGAGTACAATATTTTTACGCATGAACAGCACCTCCTCCAATGGCCTTTGTGGGACAAACCTGGGCACAGAGGCCGCATCCGGTACAGAGTGCGTTTTCGATCTGCACCTTTCCGTCCTTCAGGATCAGTCCGGGGCATCCCAGTGTACGGATGCACTTTTTGCACTGAATGCAGGCAGAAGCATCAATCTGCGCCGGGCGTTCCGGCTTGATCAGGACTGCGCAGGGAGATTTGAAAATAATGGCTTTGACACCGTCTTCTGCCGCAACGCGCTTTACACAGGCAATGGCTTCTTCCAGATGCAGCGGATCTACGGTTTCCACGGTCTGAATGCCGATGCCGTGCAGAACCGCCGGAATGCTGACTTTCTCTACCACTTGTCCCATCATGGTCTTTCCGGTTCCCGGATGGGGCTGGTGTCCGGTCATCGCAGTGGTGGAATTGTCCAGAATCACCAGCACCATATTGGCCTGGTTGTAAACGGCATTGACTGCTCCGGTGATGGCGGAGGCAAAGAAGGTAGAGTCACCCACAAAGGCAAAGCAGGTGGTATCAGGTTCGATCTTCCCGATGCCCTGCGTCATGTTTACCCCGGCACCCATACACAGGCAGGTGTCTACCATATCCAGCGGCATGGCATTTCCCAGGGTATAGCATCCGATGTCGCCGCAGAATACGCTTTTCTTTCCCTTCATGGCTTCCTTTACGGCAAAGAAGGAGGCGCGGTGGGGACATCCGGCACACAATACCGGCGGACGCACCGGAAGCTTGGGCATGGTCTCTTCCGGAGCTTTTTCCGGTGTTTCCCATCCCAGAAAATTGGCCAGTGCCTGGCGGACGCTGTCACAGGTGTTCTCCCCTGCTGCCGGCATATCGTGCGTCAGCTTTCCCTTGATTGTAACCGGAAGATGATATTTTCCACAAACGAAAATCAGGCTGCGTTCCAGAACTGGATCCAGTTCCTCCACGCAGAGCACTTCGTCCAGGCCGCGCAGAAATTCCAGCGCCGCTTCTTCCGGGAACGGAAACGGCGTAGCGACCCGGAAAATACGGGGTGCTGATTCTCCCCGGCAGGCTTCCATGGTATAGGCAAAGTTGATGCCGTGTGTGACGATTCCCTTTCGACAGGCAGTGTCCTGTGCCGGTACGATCCGGTTTGCCGCATAATCGGAAAAGACTGCGGAGAGTGCCTCGTTTCGGGCTTCAATCTGTTTGTGCGCCTGATAAGACAGCTTGGGAAAGATAACCCATTTGGAGGAATCTTTCTGGAAGCCTTCCGGATGGTTGCAAAGATAGTCTTCTTTTTCCTTCACGGAGATAGAAGCGTATCCGTGACAGACACGGGTAGTGGGTCGGAACAAAACCGGCGTGTGATATTGCTCGGAATAGGCAAAAGCATCCTGGATCATGTCATAGGCTTCCTGAACACTGGAAGGATCAAAGCAGGGCAGCTTCGAATACGCCGCAAAGGTACGGGTGTCCTGTTCCGTCTGAGAAGAAATGGGGCCGGGATCGTCTGCAACCAAGATCACCATGCCACCCTTTACCCCGATATAGGCCAGGCTCATCAGCGGATCGGAGGCCACATTCAGGCCGACCTGCTTCATGGTAACCATGGTTCTGGCGCCGCAGTAAGCAGCACCGGCAGCAAGCTCCAGGGCTGCTTTTTCGTTGACAGACCACTCTACATAGATGGAACCGTCATTGCTCTTTGCGGTGGTTTCCAGTACCTCCGTAGAGGGTGTTCCGGGATAGCCGGATATTACGTTCAGGCCTGCCGCAATCGCACCGCGCGCAATGGCGGCATTGCCCATTAGAAATTCAGTGTGCATGTTTTTTCATCCAATTCTGTAAAAAATTGCAGAGCCTGCAAAATGCAGAGTCTGTAGAAACCCGCCGCATTTCCCGAATGTTTGTTGGAGGATATACGGTTCAAAAAAGTTCCTCTTCTTATTATAAAAGATATTTGCGGCAAAGTCAAGAAGGCGCTTTCATTTTTTCGCAGCTGCGGTTTCCGGACATAAAAAATCTCTGCCTTTCGAAAAAAGCAGAGATACAAAACGTGTAAATCAGCTACAGTGTCTGAAATTGGAATCGGTGCAGAGTCGGGCTGCCACCAGTCCCAGCGGAAGCGCAATCACGATCAGAATTGCCTTTGTCAGCCAGATAGAACCATCTGCCACATTGCTCAGTCCCATGTAGTAGATGCCGCGGTACATGTAAAGTCCGGGAACCATAATGACAATCGCAGGAACTGTCAGAGAAATTCTGGGGAAGCCGATTTTTTTCTTGACAACAGAGGCAATGCATCCGCTGCAGAATGCACCGAGAAAAGCCGCGATTCCTACCGGGAACCCGGCCAGATCAATTAGTTCCAGACGCAGCGTATTGGCAAACATGCCGATCAAACCAGCGGTAAAGGCCATTTTTCGAGGGCTGTTAAACATCAGAGAGAAGCCGTATACCCCGAAGAAGCTGGCCGCAATACGCAGCAGAATCATGGTGCCGGTCTGAATTTCCAGAGGCTGAAAATCTGCCGGCTGGAAACGGAAGAGCATGGCAGTTGCCCATCCGGTCATCGTTGCCACTGTGATAATCAAAATTGCATAGGAAATTCGTTCCAGACCGGAGCGCATATCCAGCTTTGCCAGGTCGATTCCCCCGGTAATCAGCGGGAACCCCGGAATGACAAACAGCATGGCGCAGATATATCCTGCCTGGTGCTCCGCAGAAACATGCAGCAGATTTTGTGCCAGCAATATGGTGATGACATAAACCGCACAGGATGCAGCTACACTAACTGCGACATTTCCAAAGAGTGAAATCTTACGGTTCAGCATCAGCTTTCGTACAAAGTTGCCGACACCGGCACCGAAAAAGGCGCAGATCATCTCAACCGGGCCGCCGCCCAGCAGGAATGTAAATGCGCAGCATGCAATGGCAGAGGCAAGCCCCAGATTCCATGCCTTGTAGTTGGCTTTCTTTTCCTGAATGTGATCCAGTACTTCATGAAACTGCATCACGGAGAGTGTGCCGGCCTTTTCCGGGAAATCCCGCATGAACAGTTCCAGTTCAGTCAGCTTATCCGTGTTGACACCAGTGGTCGGGAGTGACAGAGACTGCGTATACGTGTGGTTCTCATCAATGCAGGTACATTCAATGGAAAGCAGTCCGATGTCAGCGGAACAAGAGATGCCCAGACAGCGGGAAACCTTGTTCATTGAGTTTCGCACACGCCATGCCCCCGTGCCGACAGACAGCATCATCAATCCGATTCGACCGACTAAAGTGGCTTTTTCCTTCAGCGTAGCTTCCGTTGCCGGAACGGAATTGTCACTTTGCACAATATCGTGCCAGTGAATTGTCATATGCTGTTTTCTGATTTTTGACATGAAATGATTCTCCTCCATCACAAAAAATTATTTTTCTTTTTCAAAAAAGAAAAACCGAATATGACACAATACCTTCTATTTTAGCAGACGATTGCGGAAATTGCAACGATAAATATAGCACGTTTCATTTCAATTATGTTATGTTTTTTATTGAAAAGTTCCAGATGCCAGCAAAAAAGCTGCTGGATTACCAACAGCTTTCAGAACCTGTCTTCACAAGCGTATACACGTGTCTTTTCGGCAAATTTTGCTGCATA
>UQYK01000070.1 GCA_900545285.1 uncultured Ruminococcus sp. | reverse complement strand
ACAAAAAGGGAGTCTCATTTGAGACTCCCTTTTTTGTGCTTTCTGCATCTGACTTTCCCACAACTGCACAGATACTTTTACCATATACAAAACCTCCGATACATCTTGTATCGGGGGTTTTGCATCTTGGGAAATCCTAACGGTTATTCCCTGTTTTCTTGATAGTGGCTAAGAAACTGTTTGGTTCGTTCTTGTGTTGGGTGTTCAAATACCTGTTCAGGTGTGCCTTCTTCTACAATATATCCGTCTGCCATAAAGATCACGCGGTTTGAAATTGCTTTTGCAAAGCTCATTTCGTGTGTGACAATTACCATTGTCATATGGTCTTCTGCCAATAAGCGAATGACTTCCAGGATTTCTCGTGTCAGTTCCGGATCAAGTGCTGATGTCGGTTCATCAAAAAATAAGATAGAAGGTTCCATGGCAAGTGCACGGACAATGGCAACACGCTGCTGCTGTCCGCCGGATAACTCGCAAGGATAGGCTTTTGCCTTGTCTGCCAGACCGACTTTTTGAAGCAGTCTCATAGCATTGGCTTCCGCCTCGGCTTTGTTTTTTTTCAAAATCAAACGCGGCGCTTCTGTGATGTTTCGAAGTACAGAATAATGTGGAAATAAATTGAAGTTTTGGAACACCAGTCCAAAGTAATGCTGAATTTTTTTGAATGACGCAGTTGGGGCATATACAGGTTTTTTCCCGTCTTCTGCGGATACTGCCGTTTCACCCATGTAGGCAATTTCGCCGCTGGAAAGCGTTTCCAGGAATGTGCAGCAGCGCAAAAGGGTTGATTTTCCGGAACCGGACGGGCCAATGATGGAGACAACCTCTCCTGGTTCTACAGAAAAGGAAATATCCTTTAATACTTCTGTTTGCTGAAAATGTTTTTTCAGATGTTTGATTTCCAGATAGTTCATAGGCTGCCTCCTTTAAATCTTGTAGTAGTTCAGCCGTTTTTCCAACAGGGACATCAGCCCGGCTACAATCAGGTTAAAGACGTAGTAGAAAATTGCCGCTGCCAGATACGGCAGCATGGAGGTTTCAGAAGCTGCAATCATTTGCGTTTCAGTAAACAGCTCAATGTAGGAAATTGCAAACGCAAGTGAGGTGTCTTTTACCAGAGTGATGGATTCGTTTGTAACAGCTGGCAGAACCCGTTTGGTCATCTGCGGTGTAATAATGCGCAGGAATGTCTGGAACCGACTGTAGCCCAGAATTTTTGCTGCCTCATACTGACCCACAGGAATGGACTGGATACCACTTCGGAAGATTTCGGCGAAATATGCCGCATAGTTCAGGGAAAAGGCAATGATAACTGCCCAGAAGCGATATTCTGTTGTCAAAGGAAGTCCAAATACAAAGTATTTGCCGAAGTAAATGACCAGCAGCTGCAGCATCAGCGGTGTTCCGCGGACAATGGAGATGTAGAACTTTACGATCCACTGAATCGGCTTCCACGCGTACATTCGTGCCACACACAACAAAAGTCCCAGCGGCAGCGAAAACAGCATTGTCAGCAAAAAAATCCAGATTGACCGGAGCATGCTGTCGCTAAGCTGTACAACAATTTCAAGAAATGACATAGTTGTCTTCCTTTCGTATCCTTACTGAATGATGGAATCGGTCAGATCCCACTTTTCAGCAATTTTCTGGAATGTGCCGTCATCCCGCATATCATTCAGCGTCTTCTGCACCTTGTCCCGCAATTCTGTGTTGCTTTTTGCAAAACCAACTGCATACTGCTCTGCGGAGAGAACATCGTCCAGAATGGTGTAGCTGCCGTCACGGGATTCCATCTGGTATTTTGCAACGCCGATATCCATGGCAATTGCATTTACAGCATCCGAATCCAGATTCATGAAAGCGGTGTTGTAGTCTGCCACAACAACCAGTTCTTTAAAGGAATCCAAGAGGTCTTTGTTGTCGTCCTCTTTCAGAGCAGCTTCTGCGGAAGAATCTGTTTGAACGGCTACGCTCTTTCCGGCCAGGTCAGCAAAGGAAGCAATGCCGCTGTCAGATTTGACAACAAATACCTGGCTGTTGTCTACATACGGGTCTGTCCATGCATACTCATCTTCCCGGCCATTCATGGTAAAGCCGTTCCAGATGCAGCTGATTGTGCCGGAGTTCAGCTCCATATCCTTGGTATCCCAGTCAATCGGCTGCTTTACCAGTTCCCAGTCATTTCGGCTGCATACTTCTGCTGCCAGATCCAGGTCAAATCCGACATACTCGCCGTTTTCGTCCTGATAGCCATACGGCGGAAAAGCAGCATCAAATCCGACAATGAACTTCTGTTTTTCACCGCTTTTGGAATCGCCGCTTTTACTGCCGCATGCAGCCATAGGCAGTGCCATTGCTGCGGCAGCAGAAATTGCGATCATTCGTTTCATCCAAGTTTTTTTCATGTGAGAAATTCTCCTTTATTAAGTTATCGATGCAGCACGCTAAAGCAACAGCGCAGCCGAATCCTGTTAATGAAATACCTGCGGTCAAAAACCACTTTGATATCACACAAAACATTGTTATTATAACATGAAGCGGCTGTTCTGTCAACTCAGGTACCATAGAAAAAGTGCAGTTTTTCCATAAAAAATAATGGAAACTCCGGAATTTTTTCAAAAATTGCGATTGTTCTGAAAAATGACTTGCTTTTTTCTTCGATATCTATTATAATAGGTAAGAACCTGTTTGGCTAGAATGCTTTCTGACAGGAAACGCAAATGCTGTAAGATCAGCAGAAAGGACTACTTATATGAAAAAATCAATTGCACTTTTTGCAGCCTGCACAATGCTGGCTGTTTCTATGACCGGATGCGGCACACCGGCAAACACGGTATTCAGCGCAGATGATCTGAAGGGAAAAACAATCGGTGCACAGCTGGGAACCACTGGCTATGTCTTTGCCGGAGATGTAGAGGATGCAAAGGTAGAGCCGTATAATAAGGGCGCAGATGCTGTACAGGCTTTGAAGCAGGGAAAACTGGATGCAGTTATTATTGACAGCGAACCGGCAAAGGCTTTTGTTGCGAAGAACGATTCCCTCACCATTCTGGACGATCCGTTTGCAGATGAAGAGTATGCCATTGCTTATAAAAAGGGCAATGACGAGTTGGGCGAAAAGCTGGACAGCGCGCTGACACAGCTGAAAGAGGATGGCACACTGGATGAAATCGTAGGCCACTGGATTGGAGACGATGCAGATCAGAAGTCCTACACACCGGATGACAGTGTAGAGCGCAGCGGAACTCTGGTAATGGCAACCAATGCAGAATTTCCGCCGTATGAAAGCATGGACGGGGACAAGGTTGTCGGCGTAGATGTGGACATGATGCAGGCAGTCTGCGATATTCTGGGCATGGAACTCAAGGTAGAAAATATGGAATTTGATTCCATTATTGCCGCAGTACAGTCTGGCAAGGCAGATGTAGGTGTTGCCGGCATGACCGTTACACCGGATCGTGAGGAAAACGTTTCCTTCACACAGGGATATGCTACTTCAAAGCAAGTCATCATTGTCCGGAAAGACTAATGGGAGGCAGCAGCCGTGAATTTTGTAGAAAAACTGCATGCGACGTTTATTAAAGATGATCGCTGGACTTATCTGCTGGATGGTTTAAAAACAACACTGATTATTACATTTTTTGCAGTGATTCTTGGCATGGTATTGGGTTTTTTGATTGCGGTTGTCCGTTCTACTCATGATAAAACCGGAAAGCTGAAATTTCTCAATATCCTGGCAAGAATCTATCTGACCGTAATTCGGGGAACCCCGGTAGTCGTACAGCTACTAATTATTTACTTTGTCATTTTTGCCTCTGTTGCCGTGGGAAAAACGTTTGTTGCCGTTCTGGCATTCGGATTGAATTCCGCCGCATATGTGGCAGAAATCGTGCGTTCCGGTATCATGTCTATCGATAACGGGCAGTTTGAGGCCGGCGCCAGCCTGGGACTGAATTATCCCAAAACTCTGATTTCCATTATTCTGCCTCAGGCATTTAAAAATGTCCTTCCAGCATTGGCAAATGAATGTATTGTGCTGTTAAAGGAAACCTCCGTTGCTGGTTATATTGCCGTAGTAGACCTGACAAAGGGCGGCGATATTATTCGAAGCCAAACTTATGAGGCATTCCTGCCCCTGATTGCAGTGGCATTGATTTATTTGATTATGGTTATGATTTTAAGTTCCCTTGTGACGAGACTGGAAAGGAGGTTGGCAAAGAGTGATCGAAGTTAAAAACCTGGAAAAATCATTCGGCGATCAAAAGATCCTGAAAGGCATTACAACGACCATTCAAAAAGGAGAAAAAGTGGTTGTAATCGGGCCGTCCGGTTCCGGAAAAAGTACATTTCTCCGCTGTCTGAATCGTTTGGAAACGCCGACTTCCGGACAGATTTTGTTTGAAGGACAGGATCTCACTGCCATATCCGAGAAACAGCTGTATGCAGTGCGGGAGAAAATGGGCATGGTGTTTCAGCATTTTCACCTTTTTCCACACTTGACCATTCAGAAAAATATCACTCTGGCACCTGTAAAGTTAAAGCTGTTGACACAGGAGCAGGCAAATGAAAATGCGCAGTTGCTGTTGGAAAAGGTAGGCTTGTCGGATAAGGCGAATCAGTATCCCGGCCAGCTTTCCGGCGGTCAAAAGCAGCGGATTGCTATTGCCCGTGCACTTGCCATGAACCCGGATGTCATGCTGTTTGACGAACCGACTTCTGCGCTGGATCCTGAGATGGTAGGGGAAGTACTGGAACTCATGCGGGAACTGGCCAGTGAAGGCATGACAATGGTTGTGGTTACTCATGAAATGGGCTTTGCCCGTGAAGTAGCCTCCCGTGTGATGTTTATGGACGGCGGAAAGATCACAGAAGAGAATAAGCCGGATGAATTTTTCCGCAACCCGAAAAATCCGCGGCTTCAGGAATTCCTTTCCAAGGTGCTTTAAGATGCAGTATCAGGTAAAGTTATTTCATGCACTGCACCCGGACAGCGCTGAAATCCGGAAAACGGTCTTCATGCAGGAGCAGGGATTTCAGCAGGAGTTTGATGAGATTGACTCACGTGCAGTACATGCTGTGGTTTATGATGGCGATCGTCCCATTGCAACAGGACGCTTGTTTACAGAGCGGCCCGGCTGTTATGTGATCGGGCGTGTTGCAGTACTACCGGATTATCGCGGAAAGCATGTGGGCAATGCTGTAGTGCAGGCACTGGAAGCCTGGGCAAAGGAACGCGGTGGAAAATTGGTGTCTCTTTCGGCACAGTGCAGGGCATCCGGTTTTTATGAAAAGCTGGGCTATCAGAAAACCAATGATACCCATATGGATGAATTTTGTCCCCATGTGACAATGGAAAAAAAGCTATAATAAAAGAATGACGCACAGGCTTGTGCGTCATTTTTGTAAGAACATGTTTTCGATAAAAAAGGAGGATTCCATGAAAACAGCAGTGTTACAGATCAACCGGGAAGAGAAATGCGGAATTGTCAGCCGTCATATTTATGGTCATTTTTCAGAGCACCTGGGACGGTGTATCTATGACGGAATTTATGTGGGAGAGGGCTCTGCAATTCCGAATGTTCACGGAATTCGAAAGGATGTACTGGAAGCACAGATTATTACAGCCGAAAAACCGCAGGCATACAATGACTTTGGAAAAGTGCCTGCAGTGGAACTGAAGCCTTATCACGGATACACCGAGCAATGCGGCAAAACCATTCTGACAGTGCCGCGGTGTTCTGTGGTTTCTGTTCGGTTTGCATGATGGAAGAAAAAAAGTTTTGCCGGAAGTGCCTGCTAGCGGACATGGAAGAAACGGACTATCTGTTGCATCTGAAAGCCTATATTGCGGCATATCCCCCGGAAAAGCGCGTAGCAGATTCGGTATATAAGGCGCGGCTGGAACAATGCCGCAGCTGCGAGCATCTGTATCAGGGAATGTGCCGGAAATGCGGGTGCTTTGTGGAACTGCGCGCCCTGAAACCGCATATGGACTGTCCGGCCGTGCCGCCAAAATGGATGGCTGTACAGGAAGCGGAAATCGGAAAGGAAGTTGAGATCAAAAATGGATTGGAAGAAACAGTATCGAAAGGCAATCACATTCGGCTATGATGATGGCGTTGAGCAGGATTTGCCGCTTTTGCAGATTCTGCGCGATTATGGGTTAAAGGGAACATTTAACCTGAATACAGGCCTGGACTATAATCACGGAACCTGGCAGTACGGCGACCTCTGCGTGCACCGGCTGAATCTGGAAGAGCACAAGAAGGATTATGCCGGACAGGAAATTGCAGTGCATGGCCGTCTGCATCAAAATCTGACAGAGCTTTCTGTGGCGGAGATTCAGGAGGAACTGGGACAGGACGCAGCTGAAATTACACGGATTTTCGGGACGCGTCCCGTAGGCATGGCGTATGCTTACGGTGGTTATCAGGAACGCGTACTGGAAGAAGTCCGCAAACTGGGATTGCGCTATGGCCGCGGCGTGGTCAGCACCCACCGGTTTGATCTGCAAGCGGATTTGCTGCAATTTCAGCCGACCTGTCACCACGATGATCCGCAGCTGTTCCAGCTGGCAGAGCAGTTTCTGAATTCCGATCCGACAGAACCACAGATTTTCTACATCTGGGGGCACAGCTATGAGCTGGAAGGGAAAAATCACTGGGATTATCTGAAACGGTTCTGTGAGAAAATCAGCGGCCGGGAGGATATTTTTTACGGAACCAACCGCGAAGTGCTTCTTGGAGTATAAGGAGGTAACATGTACGGATTGATACACATTTATTGCGGCGAAGGAAAGGGAAAGACAACAGCGGCAATGGGGCTGGCAGTACGTTGCGCCGGCCAAAATGGAACAGTGCTTGTAGTGCAGTTCATGAAGCAGGACACCTCAGGAGAGCGGAAAGCGCTGCATATGCTTCCAGGTGTGCACTTGTGGGAAACGTATCCGTCTGCAAAGTTTTCGTTTCAGATGACAGATGCGGAAAAAAATGCTGCCGCCGCATGGTATCAGACAATGTTTCAACAGCTGGCAGAGGCTGTTGAAAAAGGATCTGTGCAGATGCTGATTTTGGATGAAGTATTTTCCTGTATTTCCTGTGGCTTTTTGCCAGAATCTGCTTTGCTGGCATTTCTGGAACATCGGCCGCCGCATCTGGAAGTGGTAATGACCGGCCGAAATCCCGGTGCTGTATTTGTCGAGCGCGCGGACTATGTAACCGAAATGGTTTGCAGGAAGCACCCTTATCAGAAGGGAATTGCAGCACGGCGCGGTGTGGAATATTAGAACCTGTCTTCACAAGCGTATACACGTGTCTTTTCGGCAAATTGTGCTGCATA
>UQYK01000069.1 GCA_900545285.1 uncultured Ruminococcus sp. | reverse complement strand
AATAAGCGTTACTTCAATACCTTCAATTAAAATACTGATTCAAAATGTCGAAAAATCCCCATAAAACTGCGGTTTTATCAACATGATTTTTCTGATTAATAGAACAAATATAGCCAAATTCAATTATGAATTCTACTAATTGTTCTACAAACAAGTTAAGGCATTCTCTGAGTTTCGTAAAAGTTCTACTATTTTTCGTAGAACGCCATGTCCAGCTCTCCGGAAGCATATGCCTCATTGATCGCCGGGCCTGCCTCTTGGAATGTCACCAGATCCAGCGTATAGCCTACGGCATTGAGTTCTTCCTCCAGATAGCCCTTATCATAGGCAAGCTTACCGTTTTCCAGAAGCGGATAATCATCAAATCCAGGGCAGCCCAGCCGCAGGGGTTTCAGATCACCAGAGGCAGAGGATGCTGTCTGTTTCGAAGAATCACTGCCGGAGGAACTGCCGCAGCCCACGAGTCCGAAGCTAACAGCGCCTGCCAGAAGAAGTGCGAAAATTTTAATGTGTTTCATTTGAAATACCTCCATTACTTTTGCTTTTTATTCCAGGGCGTAATCGCTGTAAAGATCACACCCAGAATTTTATCCATTAAAATACCGATTAGTCCAATGAGAATCATGCACACAATTACCACGTCGGACTGCATGAGACTCCGGGCGTTGCTCATACGATAGCCAATTCCAGACAAGGAGGCAATCAGTTCTGCGGCAACTACCGCCATCCATGAAATACCTAGCCCCAATTTCAGACCCACCAGAATCTGCGGCAGATAAACTTTTCGGAAGGTTTTGAAAAAGCTGAGCTTGTACAGCTGTGCAACTTCAATATAGCCTGCCGGCGTACTGGAAATGCCGCTCATGGTATTCATCATAATGGGGAAAAATGCTGCCAGGACAATTACCACGATTTTAGACAGTTCTCCAATGCCGCACCACAGAATGATCAGCGGAATCCACGCAATAATGGGAATCTGCCGAATTACTGTCACAGTGGGTTGCAATAAGTATGCTACCGTTTTGGACATGCCCATCAGAGAACCCAGAATCATTCCAAGCAACGCGGAAAGCAGATATCCTTTCACCACGCGGGAAAGTGTAACCGAAAGATCTTTCCAGAGCTGGCCGCTTTGCAGCATCTCCAGGAATGCCTGCCACACCATAGAAATCTTCGGCAGGATGCTGGTGGGAATGCTTCTGAAATGGGTGGTGCAAATCCATGCGGCCAATATCAGCACCGGAACAATCAGCCCCAGCAGAATTTGTTTTACGCTTTGTGCCTTCATGAAATCATCTCCTAGATCATGTACTCTGCTTCTTCCAGAAATTCCGCAGAATCCTGAAAGAAGTGGCTGTAGATTTTCTTTTTATAGGCGGCAAATCCGGAGCTGCCGCGATTCATGCGGGAGTATTTATCCGTTGTGATAATCTCCTGAATCTCGCCCGGTCTTGCAGACATAACCACAATCCGTTCCCCCAGATAAATCGCCTCGTCAATATCGTGGGTGACCATAACCATTGTCACCTTTTCTTCCCGCTGAATCCGCAGGATTTCTTTTTGCATCTGAATTCGGGTCAGAGCATCCAGCGCTCCGAACGGCTCATCCAACAGCAAAATCGATGGATTTCCGGCAAGTCCTCTTGCAATGGCAACGCGCTGGGACATGCCACCGGACAGCTGAGAAGGATAGGCATTTTCAAAACCCTTTAATCCAACCAATTCCAGATGCTGTGCAATGTGCTCCTCCCGTTCTGCTTTCTTCATATTCCGGATGCCAAAGCCGATGTTATCTTTAATTTTCAGCCACGGCAGCAATCGGTGATCCTGAAATACCATACCGCATTCCGCATCCGGGCCTGTGACCGGGTGGCCGTTTCGGGAAACGCTACCATCCCGATATGAGACCAAACCGCAGATAATCTTTAACAGTGTGCTCTTTCCGCAGCCGCTGTGTCCGACAATTGTGACAAACTCTCCTTTTTGAATGGAAAGGTCAATTCCTTTTAGCACCTGAAACGATGTCCCGTCTTTGATGAACTCCTTGTTCAGATGTGAAACTGTAATGATGTTTTCTGGTTCTTTCATTGCTTTCACCTTTTTTCCTGTACTCCCGGAGGACGTATCCCCTTGGTGTGATTTTATTTTACCTTGCCCCAGCGAAAAAGTCTAGAAATAGAAGTGACAGCGTTGTCACTTCTCGCGCTTTTTTCCAGAAAAACAGATAAAATCTCCTGCCGTTCCAGCTTTGCAAGCATGAAAGCCATTGATTTCGCAGTACAAGTGACAACGATACCAGAAAAATCCCACGTAATACTGCCATTTTCTCTATTATCCTATATCTCCGATAGGAGAATGCGTATCTTTATTTTGACATCGTTGTCAGATACCTTGACAAGTTCAATTTTGTCCGTTATAATAAAATACAGAATACAGATAGATATAATAGGATATGAGGTGAAAAGAAATGTCCATTACAAAAATTGCGGCATTAACCGGGGCATCAGTGTCTACTGTGGCACGTGTCCTGCGGAATCCGGAGCACAAATGCCACTCTATGGAACTCAAAGAACGCATCCTACAGACGGCACGTGAAATCGGCTATGTCCCGAATGAAGCTGCAAAAGCATTAAAAAACGGAAACACGCCGCAAAATATATATCATATCAATATCTTGCTGACACGTGTGAACTCGGATGAGACGGATCCTCTCTATAGCGAGATGCTCCGGTTGATAGAAATTGAAGTACGCAAAAGCGGCGGGCTGATTGAAAATATCTGGCGGCATGCTGTCTTTTCCAGTGAAAAAAAGACTGACTTTGCAGAAATTGAAAAATTGGCAGCACAGATGTTCCGGGATGTCAAGCAAAAGCATGACGGATTGATTCTCATTGGAAAGTGCTCACAAAAGGGACTGAAAACGCTGAAACGCTATGAGAAAAATCTCATCTCCATTAACCGGAACTCCACCACCTATGAGGTAGACGAGGTTTTATGTGACGGCAGAAAAATTGCACTGACCGCCGCGAACTATCTGATCTCCTGCGGCCATCAGAAAATCGGCTATGTGGGAGACTGCCACAATGAAACCCGGTACATTGGATATCAGGAGGCTCTGGTGCACCACGGCATTGCGCCGGATATTGATGATGTTTATGATATCACGTCCAATGAGAAAAATGGCTATCAGGCTATGGCATATTTTTCGCAGCAGGAAACACCGCCCAGTGCATTTTACTGCGCCAACGATATTCTGGCAATCGGCATGCTGAAATATCTGACACAGAGCAAAAATTGGTACTATCATCCTTCTGTCATTTCCAGTGACAATATTGTAGAATCTCAGTACACTGTCCCTATGCTGACCACTGTTTCGCTGCCAAAAGCAGAGATGGCACACCTGGCCATTCAAATTCTGACAGACCGCATGAACGGCGGTCATAAGGCAATTGTAAAAACAGAGTTGCAGTGCACCCTGGTTATTCGGCAGAGTGTGCACCAGTATATTTCTACGGAAAATGAGCCGGAGTACTATATTTAAATATACGATACGAGTTTTCACAAAATCATTGACGATTCCAACATACCATGCTATACTAAAGCGAGTTCCCATAAAGTGCTTGTGCAGATTTTACGGGAACACCTTCTAAAAGCAAAAATTTTTCTTTTTATGGTGGCAGGCAATGAATGAGAATAAAATCCGACACGAAATTGTATCTAGCAGTCCGGATATTGAAGTGCGTTTCTATTTATCGGAGGACAGCGGCAGTTATGTAGCGCCATACTGGCACAACAGTCTGGAGCTGGTGTACATGATGGAAGGCAGCATGACCACGCAATTTGAAAACAATGTCCGGCAAACGCTCCGCCCCGGTGAGTTTTCCGTTGTCAATCCCCGTGTCATTCACTTGGTGACATCTCAGAAAAATAAGGCGCTGGTTTTGCTGATTCCCGGAGCCTTGCTGGAAAAATATATTCCGGCACACGATTTCCTGGAATTTCATGTGGACATGCATCCGGAGAATCCGGTAGAAGTAACCCGGCTGGAACGTGTCAAGAAAATTTTCACGGATATGTACATTGTCTACGATGTGCGCCCCGATGCGTACCTTCTGAAATTCAACAGTCTGCTCTATGATCTATTGTATACCTTGGTGCACTCCTATTCCATCCGGCTCATCGACAAAACGGTTCATCAGAGAAATCGTGCGATCAATAAAGTAAAAGACATCATGCGGTACGTGGAAAGTCACCACAGCGAAAAAATTGTTGTGGAAGATGTTGCAGCACACTTTGGCTACAACCCGGACTATTTATCCCGGCTTTTTAAGAAGCAGCTGGGTCTTACGGTCATACAGTATTTGTATGAAATTCGCCTGCATAAAGTTGTCCGGGATTTGCAGGAAACTGACCGCAGCATCGGTGAGATCTTGGAAGATCACGGCTGCACCAATTACAAACATACCATGCAGCTTTTTAAAGAGCGCTATCACTGTACGCCAAAAGAAAAGCGCCGGGAATTCAAAGGAAATGCTGAATAAAGCCAGCGTGCAGACTGTCTGGCAGTGCTGCATTTACAGAATGTGACAGCTGTTTTCATTTTTGCATCAAATCAGACCCTCTCAAAAAGAATAATGAATCCAAGGACTGCTTTGCAACAGCAGTCCTTTTTTGTATTGGAAGCATTACCGTTAAATTCTGTTAAAATGCACCTCTTGGAAGCTACTTTTCCAAAAATATCGGAATTGTCCTATTTTGTTGTCTGAATACCGCCTTTTCAGCCGCCAGGATATCGGTTATAATTAAGACAACAAAAACGAAAGGAGGAAACCTGAATGGCTTCCAATTCCAAAACAAAAATCAGCTTCTGAGAACGTTTTTCCTATGGCTGCGGAGATCTGGGATGTAACATCATCTACTCCGCAATGTCCGCATTCCTGCTCTTTTATTATACCGATTATGTGCATGTCAGTGCTGTGACAATCGGTACCATCATGCTGCTGTCGAGAGCATTTGACGGCGTTACCGATTTGATCATGGGCGTTATCGTAGACCGCACCAAGTCTCGATTCGGCAAATGCCGCCCGTGGATTCTGCGTATGGCAATTCCTTTTGCCCTCGCCGGTATTCTCCTGTTTTCCGTCCCCTCCGGACTGGGAGAAACCTCAAAACTGGTATACATCTTCATCACCTACAATCTGGTTTCTTCTGTGGTGTACACCGCAATCAATGTCCCTTATGCAACTCTGAATGCTCTGATTACACAGAACCAGTATGAACGTTCTGTCCTCAGCATCTTCCGTATGATTCTTGCAACCACCGGCACACTGCTCATCACCAACCTGACACTGCCGCTGGTACAGTTCTTCGGTGACAATCTCTCTGCATGGACAAAAACATTTGCTGTATTCGGCATTCTGGCAGTCATCGCATTCATGATTACCTTTACCGGAACCAAGGAACGCGTTGTCCCGGCCAAAGAAACCAAACAGGAAAAAGTACCGTTCCTGAAGGGTATCGGCCTGCTGTTCAAAAACAAGTACTGGATCATGATTACTGTAACGCTGGTATTCATTTTTATCAACTATTCCCTGAACGGCGGCACTGCTGTTTACTATGCAAAGAACATTCTCCACAATGAAAATATGGTCGGCACCATGAACCTGATCGCAAACCTGGTACAAATCAGTGTTATGTTCTTTACCGCTTTCATCATTAAGAAGATCGGCAAGCGGAATATGCTGATCATTGGCGCAATCACATTTTTTCTTTGTTGCGATGTGGTAAAACCGTTTAAAGCACGATATCTGCGGGAGGCCGGTACAAATCACAGGTTTCATCGTGCGCGTACAATACGCCGATTGCTTGCAGATAGGAATAGAGAACCGTGCTCCCGACATATTTCATACCACGTCTTTTGAGATCGGCGGAAATTTGATCGGATAGGGGACTGGTTGTCTTTCCAAGTTCTACAAATGTTTTTCCATGTGTAAATTGACACAGGTAGGAATAAAAATTCCCATACGCAGAAGAAATTTCGCCAAAAATCCGGGCATTCTGAACGCTGGCACAAATCTTCCGCTTGTTGCGGATGATTCCTTTCTCTTCATACAGTGTCTGAAGCTTTTCTTCCTTGTAGGCAGCTATTTTGGAATAATCAAAATTGTCAAAGGCTTTTCTGAAATTTTCCCGTTTGTTTAAAACGCATTCCCAGGACAGTCCTGCCTGAAATGACTCTAACAGCAGCATTTCAAACAAATAGGCATCCTCTGTACGCAGTATGCCCCATTCAGTATCGTGATAGGCGATATAGCGTGGATTGTTTAAATTGCACCATTTGCAGCGGTTTTGCACGGAATCGCCCTCTTCTTATCGTATTTTTGAGAAACCTCTCTGGATTTTTCCAGGGAAGTTTTTTATATTGTCGGGCTTTCGCAATCGAAGATGCACTTTTTTTCCATCAATGGGCCGAATTGGGCTTTCCATTGCCGGTGCAGTTCGCTTTGATCCCATGCGGAGAGTGCAGATTCTTCCATGTTCAGAACAATCATGATATCATACCGATTATCCCGTGGAATGATATTTTCTCTGATTTCCACCTGCTGTATACCAGGGATTTTGGCAGCAGCGGCATATAACAGGTGTACTTTTTGGGCAGCAGCTTCCTTGTCCACATTGGCATTCCATTTTACAATAATATGATGCAGCATATGATTTCCTCCTGAAATGTGTTTGAATTTTACTCTCATTATACCATAAATCTACAGGAAAATCAAAGGGTTTCTTATAAGTTGCAGGGGATTAGAGGTATCTGTTTCGGAAATGGCTGTTTTTGCAAAATCTTGTGAAAATGACGACTTTTTTATCGCTTACCTGCAATTAACGAAAAATATCGTATTGCCGAGAAATGCGTGGATTGGTTTACGAAAATAGTGTGCTCCTCCGGATTTGTTTCAGAGAGTTTCACAGGATGATGCTAGTGCTCTTTACGAGGGAACGATATAATAAATAACAGAAATTACGAAGTGTATTGGAATTTCTGAGATTATGAAAAAGGAGTTTTTTCAAATGAAAACAGAGAGAACATGGGCGGCGATCCTGGCTTTCGGAATGCTTTGCAGTTCTGCTGTAGGATGCAGCAATTCTGCCGGAACAGACAGTGCTTCTACAGAAAGCAGTCAATCGGATGAATCTGCTGCCAAGAATGCAGGAAACAGCTCGGATACCATCACATTGGTTTGGTATCCCAATGAATCTGCGGAAGATTATCAGGCAGCCAGAGATGAAGTGGGAAAGCTGATTGAAAAGGCAACTGGAAAAAAGTGGAGCAGAAGCTGACCACAGACTATGCCATTGCGATTGAATCTCTTTCCAACGGAACGGCACAGATCGGCTGCTGTATGGGAGGCGAGGGCTATTGCCAGGCAAAGGTGGCCAATGGCGCGGTAAATCCACTCTTTGTACAGCCCGGAGAATCCGGGTACTCTGGATGATGTGCTGTATTACAGCTTTTTTTGCAGTACGGGAAGCCGATGCTGCGATCTGGAAATGGTGCCCTATGCCGCCTGCATAGACGGAACAGCCAACGAAGCCGGCAGTGTCTATGCTGTAAATGCAGATGCCACAGCACCGTTTGACACCGTTCAGGGTGAAAAATATACCGTTATCCAGTCCACACCAGTTCTGAACGGTCCGTTTGCCTATAACGGTGACACTTTGAGTTCGGAGGATGTGAAAGCGATTCAGGATCTGTTTACTTCAGACGAAGTAGGCAACGACTCCCTGATTTTTTACTCCAAGGATTCCGGGGAGCAGGGACTTTATGAGAAAAAGTCGGACGCAATGTGCTTTCTGACCGTGGACGATGCATGGTATGATCCGATTCGTAACATGCAGTCGTAAGGAGTATTTCTCATGCCATTTTTAGAATTTCAGCATGTCAGCAAAGTGTACCACAACAGTACAAAGGCGCTGGACGATCTGAGAACCTGTCTTCACAAGAAATATGTGTGGATTTTCGAGCATAATTTTGTTG
>UQYK01000068.1 GCA_900545285.1 uncultured Ruminococcus sp. | reverse complement strand
TACGAGATTCATGCAGTGACTGGAGTTCAGACGTGTGCTCTTCCGATCTGTGCAGAGCAGCAGTGTATCTGCACTGCGGACGCTGCTGGCATCTGTTCGTTCATAAATGATAATTGCGCCAATCCGCGTCAGCTGACCGGATACTCGTAAAATCAATCACAAGTATAACAGCGCCGAAAACGTTTTTATGTTTTCGGCGCTGTTTTGCTTTTTGAAATTATCGATTTCTCACGGTTTCCGGATAGAGATCGTGGTGTGTCAGCCGCTCCCAGGCAACCTGTTCCCATTTGGTTCCCGGCTTGCCGTAGTTGCAGTAGGGGTCGATGGAAATGCCACCCCGGGGCAAAAATTTGCCCCAGACTTCGATATAAGCCGGATCCATCAGACGAATCAGGTCATTCATGATAATGTTGACGCAGTCTTCGTGAAAATCGCCGTGGTTCCGGAAGCTGAACAGGTATAGCTTCAGAGATTTGCTTTCTACCATGCGTTCTGTAGGAACATAGGAGATGTAGAGCGTTGCAAAATCAGGCTGTCCGGTAATCGGGCACAGGCTGGTAAATTCCGGGCAGTTGAATTTTACAAAATAGTCTCGTCCCGGGTGCTTGTTGGGGAATGTCTCCAGAACCTCCGGTTCATAGTCAGATTTGTACTGGGTGTTCTGATTTCCCAGCAGAGAGATATCGCCTGTTTCTTCTTTGGTACGTCCTGCCATATTATGACTGCTCCTTTCCGTAAATTGCCGGATCTTCCACACCGTTCGCAGCAAATGCTGCTGCACGGTCGCGGCAGGTTCCGCATACGCCGCAGGGTGTTTCGCCGCCTTCATAGCAGCTCCAGGTCAGATGATAGGGGACATGGAGCTCCAGACCCTTTTTCACAACATCTGCTTTTGTCCAGGTCACAAAAGGTGCTTCAATGCGCAGTTGGTTGCCGCTTCCCAGATAGATTGCCTGGCTCATGGCTTCGTGAAAAGCACTGCTGCAATCTGGATAGGCATTACCTGCGGCATCATCGCTGTGTGCGCCGTAGTAAATGACCTCGCATCCGTTGGAGAGGGCAATGCTTGCGGCTGCCGCCAGAAACAGACCGTTCCGGAAGGGCACATAGGTGGAAACCGGCTTTCCTGCTGTGTGGGAAAGCTGTTCTGCATAGCTTTCCTTCGGAATTTCGGCATCTGAACCAGCCAGGAGCGAACAATCAGAATCGGCAAACAAAACAGCCAGATCCAGTTCCTTCCACGCAACGCCGTAATAAACGGCTACCTTTTTGGCGGCTTCCAGTTCCTTATCGTGCTTTTGTCCATAATAAACCGACAGCGCCAGAACCTGATCTGCGCCATATTTGTCCACTGCCATTCCCAGGCATGTGGTGCTGTCTACACCGCCGCTGGATAAAACCAATGCTTTCATTTCTCATTTCCTCCTTTTATAAAATCAAATCCTGTAAAGTACGGTCTGTTTGAAATGCACCGCAGAAGGTTTTGGTAGTTGTGCGCGCGGAAACATTTCGAATGCCCCTTGCGGACATACAGCTGTGAGAACCTGTGATCAGTACACCCACATCTGGAGTATCAGCGGCTTCCATCAGGATTTCCGCAATATCTGTCCCCAACTTTTCCTGCAATTGCAGCCGCTTGGCGGCCATGTCGCAGATCCGGGCAATTTTGCTCAGGCCGATTACGCGGCTGCGCGGAACATATGCCACATTTACATGCATGTCGTACATGAGCGCCATATGGTGCTCGCAATAGCTGAATACGCTGATATCTTTTACTACAACGGCAGTCTGAATTTGCTCTGCACTGGGTGCTGTGAATGTTTTTCCGAACATTTGGGCAATTTCGTGATTGGAGTAGGCGATTCCGGCAAAGATTTCTTCGTACATTCTTGCCACGCGCTGGGGTGTTTCCCGCAGACCTTCTCGATCCGGATCTTCGCCGATTGCCTCTAAAATGCCGCGAATATGTGTTTCAATGGCTTTGGTATCCAAAATTTGTGACTCCTTTCCGGCATTATACACCGCGTTTTTGGGGATCCCAGATATACTTATGCAATTGCAGCTGAAGCCGCACACCGTTCATGTTTTTTTCTTTCATAAATTCCACAATGTCTGCCGGATCAATGGCGCCGAATACCGGACTCAGGTAAACATGACAGCGGGAGTCCAGGGAATATTCCCGAATGACCACCGCCGCCCGTTCCAGATCTGCCTGACTGCCGACTACAAATTTTACCGTATCTAAGGCTTGCAGCAGCGCAAAGTTTTCCGTCTGCATGGAGTTCTCCATACGGCTGCCGGGGAGCTTGTAGTCCATTGTGAAAAAGGGGCGGAATTGCAGAGAAGCAAAGGGTGCGAGGGAAACGCTCCCGTTTGTTTCGATTTCCACTTGATAGCCCAGCGCACACAGCTCTGTAATCAGAATCTCAATGCCCGGCTGCAACAGCGGTTCACCGCCAGTGAGTGTTACATTTCGTACACCGGTTTTTTGTACATAGGCCACCAGTTCTTCCGCAGTCACCTGCTTCGAGGGAACATCCGGCTGGTTTGCCCAGGTGGTGTCGCAAAAGGAGCAGGCCAGATTACAGCCGCAAAAGCGGAGAAAGACGGCCAGTTCTCCGGCGCGTGTGCCTTCTCCGTTAATGCTGACAAATGCTTCTGCCAGAGAAAATTGTGTCATTTGCCGTTCACCTCATAACTTGCGCAATTGTCCGGGGTTTCATATACTGTCACACAGGAAACCGGAATGGCACTGGCAGAAAGGGTGTCATAAAACGACTTCGCCAGATTTTCGGCAGTGGGGCGGAACGGAAGCGGAATCAGGCGGAAGCCCTCTGCCAGCAGTGCTTCTACCGTGGCACGCTGCAGGGAATTTTCCTCGTACAGCAGCGCGTGATCATAGCTGTCTGCCAGTTCCCGGACGGCGTGCTTTACGTCTCCGAAGTCCAGGAGCATGCCTCGTTTGGTGCCGCTTTCCTGTAATGTTTCCCCGGAAATCTGTACTTCAATTGTCCAGCGGTGCCCGTGCAGATTCGAGCACTTTCCCCGATATCCGGCTAAAAAATGTGCGCTGTCAAAGGATGCGGATGTTTTCAGATAATACATATGCAATAGCCCTCCCGGCTTTTATGGCGGATTCTCATATTTGTATGCCTGTCTGAATGAGAACCTGCTTTTACACAGCCACAAAAAATGCAGCCGCCTTCCATCTGGGGAAAACGACTGCATCCAATTTTTGTGTACTGCATTGCATCTGTCAAAAGCAGATACAAAAATACGTCTTGTTTGGATGCCCTGGTTTTGTTTTACAACAGGATGGCGCAAACGAACTGTTGTTGCAGGAGTACGGCCTTGTACAAGTCTGCACAAATGCCAAATCATGCTTTTTGCATTATAGCACAATCCGCATGGAATGTCAAGTGCATTTTTTAGGATTCCGGCGGAAGATAGGTCGGTGCATTTTTCGGGCTGGCACCCTTAATGACAGTGTGATAGTATGCATAAGTCATGGGAATTGCATCCGGCTGCAACAGATCACAGTCCAGAACCTCACCCAGGAAAATGGTATGTGTACCAGCATCCATTTGCTTTACCACACGGCATGCAATCCAGCCTAATGCAGCATCCGGCACTGGCATGCCTTCGCGCATGGTGTAGGGAACTGCGCTGAATTTATCACAGTCCCGGCCGGAACGATATCCGAATCCGCCAATCAGAGCAGGATCTGCCTGCGTGGACAAAACTGAAATCAGAAACATACCGCTTTTTTCCACAGCTTCGCAGGTTTGGTTGTCATGGTTCAGGCTGACTGCAACCTGTGCCGGTGCAGAAGTGATCTGCATGGCGCTGTTTGCAACACAGCCGTACAGGGTTTCATCAGATGCTGTTGTGATGAGATAAACGCCGTAAGATAATTTTTGCAGTGCTTTTCGATTCATTTCGGATATCCTCCTTTTTCCTGTACAGATTTAAGCTTCGGTGTTGGGCAGAGAAGAGAGGATCCGTGTCAGGAACTTCATGAGGATGATTGCATCGCTGCCGTTCACTTCACCGTCCAGGTTGCAGTCTGCATTTCTCAGAGCCGCATCACTCAGGGAAACCGTATCTGCTACTTTTTTATTCAGCATAACAGCGTCGCTCAGCGTGATGCTGCCGTCCATGTTAATATCGCCGTACAGCGCATTGCTGTCCGGTGCTACCGCAGTCTGAGAAGCGGTGGTGTCGTTTGTGATGACAGTAGTCTCTGTGGTTGTCGTGTCTGTTACCGGCGCTTCAGTTTCAGTTGTTACAGTGGTTTCTGCCGGTTTTACGGTGATTTCCTTTTCGAGTGTTTCAAAACCATTGGTTGCAGTCAGTGTAATAGTGCCTGGCTTCTTTGCAGTCAGAGTTGCACTATAACCGTTTCCTTCTACACTCAGAATTTCTGGGTCAGAAGAGGTCCACTGGAAGCTGTTTCCAATAATGGAATAGCTGATAGATGCCTCGGTGGTTTCGCCAGCAGTCATAGAATCCGGTACCTTTTTCCAATCTGCCTTGGGATCAACGATGTTTGGAGTAACGGTGATTTCATGGGTAAATATTCGACCGTTATCGTTGGCAGTCAGTGTGACCTTGCCCGCTTTCTTTGCAGAAATTTTTGCATAAGTATAGAAGTCGCCTTCCTTACCGGTTTCTGTCACTTCCAGGATCTCCGGATCAGAAGAAGTCCATGTGCAGGAAACGCCACTTAAGCCAAGGTAATGTATGATCGTTGCCTTTGCCTCTTCTCCAACGGTCATTTCATCCGGAACCTCTCCCCAGACAACTTCCTGTACCGCATCAGTTGTTGTGGTGGTAGTGGTAGTTTCAGTTGTAGTTTCTGTAGTCTGTACTGTTGTAACTGTGGTGCCGGGAACCGGTGTTTCGCCGTTTGCTACAGCGACTTCAGACGGATAAACTGTTACTTCCGGGCCGATTTCTGCCACAACAGAACCTGTACCGTAAGCTGCATACAGGCCAGCTGCCGCACCTACCAGACCAACCTGATAGTCCAGTGCGACTTCGTTGGAGGTTGCTTCCTTTGCCGACTTACTATAAGTATTGAAGTCAGTGCTGGTGGGGCCGCCGCACAGTGCGCCGTACAGAATATGTCCGCCGGTGGAAGCATAGTCACCGTTCCAACTGTTGTATTCGTGCCAGTCAGAACTGTTGGTCAGGTTAGAAGCGGCACGGTGGTGCGGAGAAGTGGCAGAAACGTTATTCCAGCCGACTACCAGGCAAACATTGGCGTTGTTATCGCCAAGGATGTAGTTCATCTGCTTCTTTGCCCATTCGCTGTAATCCTTGCCGGATTCATCCTTGTGATGAGAAACAACCAGTGCGCAGGTCTGCATCAGGGTGTTGTGTCTTGCGCTTCCCCAGCTGTTCATAACGTAATATTGGTTCTGGTTTGCGTTGACTACGCTGTCAATGCAGCTTGTTGCATAGCTCCAGTTTCCGGTGATTTCTGCATTGATAATAGCAGCGCCCAGGGATGCGTTTGCGTAGCAGTAATCCTTTGTCCAGTCGTTGGTGCTGCTGGTATACTTGCTGTTTTCTGTCAGATAATCGTCCTGCTTGGTTGCCAGATACATCCAGCCAGCTGCCCAGGAGATATCGTCCTGTACATCCTTGTCAGAGTAGGTGCTCTGCTCATAGGTCATCTTCCGGTACTTTGCAGCGAAGTTATAGAGTGCGGTTGCATAGGTCAGATCTTCTTCTCTGCCGGAGATGATGTAGTTCTGTGCCAGCGCCGCAGCATACTGTGCTGCAACGTTGCTGGCGCCATTTGTAACAGAGTAGGTTTCGCTGCTGTCACGATCCCACATTTTTTCCGGTGCATACCAGGTACTGTGATCCTTGCCGTCGTCTCCCATTTCATAGACGAAGGAGGAGACCTCTCTGCCGGAAAGCGTGGTAGAAGCCTTGAAGAAGTCGCAGAATTCGTTCATGATCAGCTGGTAGTGCTCCATGGTGCCGGTCTTGACAAACTGATCCTGATACTCATAGCACATCCAGCCCAATGTAGAAGCCGTAAATCCGGCAGTCAGGCCGCATTTAATGGCGTCTCCGGCATCGTGAAAGCCGCCTTCTACTGCGTCACCGGTATGGCAGGCACTGCGCCAGGAGAAAGCGGAGTTTTCTGCTGCGCTGCCGCACATATTGGCATCATAAAAATACAGGGAATATTGTAAGAGCTTTGCATAATTGTCCAGATCCAGACCCTCTGCGGAAACGGACATTGCCGACAGGGAAGCAGCGGTGCCGGTTACTGCCAGAACACCGGCAGAAATTGCTGCGGTCAATTTGGTTTTCCAGTTACGGAAATGTTTCATCTTCATTCCATCCTTTCTCATCATCCTGTACAAAACGTACATATCGATTTACGATAAACTTATACATATTTATCATACCATGCTTTTGCATTTCTGTCAAGAGATTTTTGAATTTTTTTAGAAAGCGGCCGTGCTGTATACACATTATAATATAAAAGCAGAAAATACACCGAAACAGAAAAACAGTTGTTTTTGTAGAAAATACACTTGAAATCTGTCGGAAAGCATGCTATAATAAAATTTATCTTTTTATTTTCAGAAAGTGTGCACAATTGTGTGTGGTCTGAAAAAGAAATCAAAGGAGGAAGCTTGCTGTATGGAAAAATTGACAGAATTCGTCACAATGGTAGACGGATGGGTATGGGGGATACCGCTGATTGCGTTAATCCTGCTGTGTGGCATCTGGTTGACGATGCGTCTGCGCGGACTGCAATTGAGACATCTGGGAAAAGCATTAAAGTTTATGGTAAAGAATGAGGAAAGCGGCGAAGGTGAGGTCACCAGTTTCGGTGCACTTTGCACGGCGCTTTCCGCAACAATCGGAACTGGCAACATTGTCGGCGTTGCAACGGCAATTGCTGCCGGCGGCCCGGGCGCTCTGCTTTGGATGGAAGTGGCTGCCCTGTTTGGAATGGCTACCAAGTATTCCGAGGGATTTTTGGCGATCAAGTATCGAACCGTTGATAAAAACGGACATTATCTGGGCGGTCCGTTCTATTATATTGAAAATGGTATGGGCTCACGCTGGAAGTGGCTGGCGAAGCTGTTTGCGCTGTTTGGCATGCTGGCTGGTCTCCTGGGCATTGGTACCATTACTCAGATCAACGGAATCACTTCCGCAGCAAACAATTTCTTTGATCCAGATAAAAGCGGTATTGCTTTTACACTGTTCGAGCAGGACTACACCTGGACTACTGTCATCATGGGACTTTTGATTACTGCATGTGCTGCACTGGTAATTATCGGCGGCCTGAAGCGGATTTCGCAGATTTCGCAGATTGTTGTACCATTTATGGCAGTGGCATATGTACTGTGCTGCCTGATTCTGATGGCATGCAATGTCAAAGCAATTCCGGCCGCTGTAGTAGAAATTGTTCGCAGCGCATTTGGCATGGATGCTGTTGCCGGCGGTGCACTGGGTGCAATGATGGTTGCAATGCAAAAGGGGATTGCCCGCGGCATCTTTTCCAACGAAGCCGGACTGGGTTCTGCGCCGATTGCAGCAGCTGCTGCCAAAACAAAGGAACCGGTACGCCAGGGTCTGGTAACCATGACTGGTACTTTTATTGATACCATTGTCATCTGCACCATGACCGGACTTGCCATTGTCGTTTCCGGTGCATGGCAGAATCCGGAGCTGGAGGGCGTAGAAATTACAGACGCTGCTTTCCAGCACGGCCTTCCATTCCCAGGACAGGTTTCTTCGTTCATTTTGATGGCATGCCTGGTGTTCTTTGCCTTCACTACTATCTTAGGATGGAGCTATTATTCCGAACGCTGTCTGACCTATCTCCGCGGAAAGTCCAGCCACGCACTGACACTGTCTTATCGCTGGCTGTACATTGTGGCAGTGTTTATCGGCCCGTACCTGACGGTAGAGGCAGTTTGGGATACTGCTGACATCTTTAATGGCTTGATGGCATTCCCGAATGTCATTGCCTTGATTGTCCTCTCTGGTGTTGTAGCACAGGAGACAAAGCAGTATTTTAAGGAAAAGAGACACCTGTTGTAAAAAGCAAGTGTTTCATAGCCTTGTAAAAAGCGCGCGATTACGGTGCAGCATGCCGAAATCGCGCATTTTTTTGGGCAAAAAACAGAATCGTTCAAAATGAGGACTATAATACATATATTATTTAAAAAACAAGTACAAAATAAAT
>UQYK01000067.1 GCA_900545285.1 uncultured Ruminococcus sp. | reverse complement strand
AGCAAAATTTGCCGAAAAGACACGTGTATACGCTTGTGAAGACAGGTTCTAAAATATCTTCCGGGAGGGAGCGCGGCGGCTAAGCCGCCGATACATGAAAGCGTAGATCGGAAAGAGGTGACGGACAGTGGGAGAGATGCTGGAAAAAATGAGCAATGTCTTATCTGATCCGGAAAGTGTCAAACAGCTTCAGGAACTGGCGCAAATGCTCCAGCAGGAGGAAGACGAGGAAAACGGCTCCAATTCCGCTGATGCGGCGCAGAATGCGGATTCCGAAGGCGGCGGATTGGATTTGAGCATGCTACTGCGGGTGCAGGAACTGATGGGCGCCGTACAGAGTCAGGATGAGGATGCCAAGTTGCTGCTGGCGCTTCGGCCGCATGTACAGGAGCGAAAGCAGAAAAAAATTGATCAGGCGGTGAAGCTGTTGAAATTATATGCGGTATTCAGTGCGGTGAGGGAAAATGGCTTGCTACAGGATTTGCTGTAGTTTGGCTTGCTTTTTGTCTGTGGCATCCGGATACGAAACATATTTTAAGAAGCAACAAAAATCAAAATCAATCAGGCCGGCTATGCAGGAGGTGGAACGATGGCACGATTTTCGCAGCAGGAGCAAAATCAAATGCGGCAGGATGCAATGCGCCGGGCGAATGAAATGCATGGGCGTGTCCCATTTTCCGCGCCTGCGGCACGGCAGCGCGGCGATTATCCGCCGCAGGAGACAGAACGTGTGCCAAAGCAAGCAGAACAAGCGGGAAAAAATGCAGCAGCAGGACGAAAAAAAGGACTTCCGGAACTGCTGCCGCAATGGAATCCGGCAGAGCTTCTTTCCAAATTGGATGGAGATTCTGTATTGATTCTGGCGTTAATGGCCATGCTGTATAAAGAAGGCGGTTTGGAAGGGTGCGACAAAAAGCTTTTGATGGCACTGGCATATCTGCTGACCTGAAAGGAAGGGAGAAAAACATGGAACAAACGATTTTTTGGGGAATATGGGGCGTGCTGGGCGGCATGATGTTTCTGTATTACATGCGGCGTGTGCATAAAATCCGTTCTTTTTTGGCAGGCGCATGCAGCGGCCTGCTGGCATTACTGCTGGTACATTATGCAGGGACATGGATCGGGTACAGCCCGGCACTGAATTTGCTGCATGTGTTACAGGCAGGGATTCTTGGTGTGCCAGGTGTGATTCTGATGGTGGTGCTGCACTTTACCATCTGAGAAATTAGGGCAAATAAAATAAAAAGGACACCTCCGAAGAGATGTCCTTTTTTCATACAACACTGAGGTTGTACAAATCGTAACGTATCAATCAAACTTACTTCAGTTCGATTGTTGCGCCAGCTTCTTCCAGCTTAGCCTTCAGAGCTTCAGCGTCTGCCTTCGGGCAAGCTTCCTTGATGGTAGCCGGTGCAGATTCTACAACAGCCTTAGCTTCCTTCAGACCCAGACCCAGAGCTTCCTTAGCAGCCTTGATAACAGCCATCTTAGCGTCACCGAAGGATGCCAGAACTACGTCAAATTCAGTCTTTTCAGCTTCAGCACCGCCAGCAGCACCGCCAGCTGCCGGAGCAGCTGCAACAGCAGCAGTTACGCCAAATTCTTCCTGAATTGCGTCAACCAGTTCAGCCAGTTCCAGTACAGACAGTTCCTTGATATCTTCAACGAACTTTAAAACCTTTTCAGATGCCATGATAATAATCTCCTTTATAACTTGATTTCAAACGGATGCAGAATGAGAAATTCTGCAAAAATTATGCAGCAGTGTCCTCGGACTTGCTGTCCACAACAGCCTGCAGGGTAGCAGCCAGCTTCTGGATCGGGCCCTGGAGAGAACCAACCAGCTGAGCCAGCAGGGTTTCCTTGGACGGGATCTTGGACAGCTTAGCAACGCCGGCAGCATCATATGCTACACCTTCTACATAACCTGCCTTCAGGTTAAAGTATTCTTCGTGCTCCTCAGCAAACTTGCCCAGGATACGAGCCGGTGCAGTCTGGTCATCGTTAGACAGTGCAACAGCAGTAGTACCGTGCAGTACTTCGTCAAATGCATCGATGCCCATGTTCTTGAATGCAAACCGCAGCAGAGAATTCTTTTCAACAACATAGTGAACGCCGGCTTCACGGAGTTCCTTACGCAGCTTTGTGTCATCCTCTACAGAGATGCCCTTGTAGTCAACCAGAACAAAAGATACGCTGTTCTTCAGGAGTTCTTCCAGAGCAATAACCTTTGCCTTCTTGACTTCCAAAATCTTTTCACTTGCCATGAGATTTCACCTCCGATAATTTTGGTATCGTATCTGAAATCGCAATAAAAAAGCACGATTCGACAGGGAATCGTGCGCTGTGTTCACAGTTCAATCATTGCACATTCCTCGGCTGGACTTACGGCAAAAGCCACCAGCTGTCTTTAGAATACGATATTGTGTTTGACAACGTATATTAGTATAGCACATCCGGAATCATTTGTCAAGCATTTTTTTGAAAAAATCGATTTTTTTGAAATTCAAAGCGGATTACTAGAAATTCTTTGATATCTGGTCGATCTTTTGTAGTTCTTCCTCTGTAAACGGAGTGGAATTCATGATTTTTAAAGAATCCAACAGCTGTTCCGGTTTCGAAGCCCCTACCAGAACACTGGCTACAGAGGGCTGGCGTAAAATCCAGGACAGTGCCATTTGTGCAAGTGACTGTCCGCGATCCTGCGCGATTTGCTGTAATGCTTGCAGGGAAGCAATATGCGCCGGTGTCAGCTGGTTTTCTGTTAAAAATCGTCCATCTGTCCGAATGCGGCTATCTGCCGGAATATTGCCGTGCAGATAACGGTCTGTCAAAAGTCCCTGCGCCAGAGGGCTATAGACAATCACACCCTTTTGCAATGCTTCGCTCGCTTCCAGAATGGCATTTTCTTCTGCGTTTCGGTCTAAAATGGAATAGCGGTTCTGGTTGATGATAAACGGACAGCGAAGTTCTTTCAGAATCGTCGCTGCACGTTCCATTTCTGCACCGGAATAGTTGGAAAGGCCGACATATAATGCTTTTCCGCTCTGCACTGCCTGTGCCAGTGCACCCATGGTTTCTTCCAACGGTGTATTTGGATCCGGTCTGTGATGGTAGAAAATATCCACATAATCCAGCCCCAGACGCTGGAGACTCTGATCCAGACTTGCCAGCAGATATTTACGGCTGCCACAATCGCCATAAGGGCCCGGCCACATATCAAAGCCAGCCTTGGTGCTGATAATCAGTTCATCACGGTGTCCTGCAAATGTTGTTTTTAGAATTATTCCAAAATTCTTCTCGGCAGCACCTGCTGGAGGACCGTAGTTATTTGCCAGATCAAAATGAGTGATACCATGATCAAAAGCAGTTTGGCAGATGGCGTTCATGCGTTCCAGTGTATTGGTATCGCCAAAGTTGTGCCACAGACCAAGAGAAAGCAGCGGCAGTTTTAGACCGCTATTTCCGCAGCGGCGGTATGTCATATTGTCATAACGCGTCGGATTCGGGAAATCATTCATAATTTTCAGCATCCTTTCCAAAATAAAATCTAATTGTAGTATAGCATGTTCTTGGCCAGGTGTCAAGAAGGTAGATATGAAAAAAGACCTCATGCAAAAACATGAGATCTTTCTATCGTTACTGATGGTTTATCAGAAATCAAACACCGTACTTATTGGTAGAAACTCTTACACCAACACCCATTGTGGATGTAACAGTGCAGGACTTCAGATAAGTACCCTTTGCAGCAGACGGCTTAGCCTTTACAATTGCTTCCATCAGGGTTTCGAAGTTCTGAGTCAGCTTTTCTGCACCAAAGGAAGCTTTTCCGATCGGGCAGTGGATGATATTGGTCTTGTCCAGACGATATTCAATCTTACCAGCCTTTGCTTCGGTAATTGCCTTAGCAACGTCCGGAGTTACAGTACCAGCCTTCGGGTTCGGCATCAGGCCGCGGGGGCCGAGCACCTTACCGAGACGACCAACCAGACCCATCATGTCCGGAGAAGCGATAACAACGTCAAAGTCCATCCAGTTTTCCTTGGTGATCTTGTCAACCAGATCCTGACCGCCTACATAATCTGCGCCGGCAGCCTGTGCTGCTTCATACTTGTTTTCCTTGCAGAATACGCAGACACGAACCTTTTTACCAGTACCGTTGGGCAGTACAACTGCACCACGAACCTGCTGGTCAGCGTGACGAGAGTCAACACCCAGACGGATGTGTGCTTCGATTGTCTCATCGAACTTAGCCTTTGCATTGGTGCAAACCAGAGACAGTGCTTCTTCAGAAGCATACTGCTTGGTGCTGTCTACAGCCTTGCGGCTGTCATTATATTTCTTTCCGTGTTTCATATTATTTTAATCCTCCTAGTGTAGTGGTAGCACCGGATTGCTCATCCGCAGATCCGGTTAGCGGAAATTTCCTCCCACCGACGTTCGGCTGCGTTAGTCAACGACAACGATACCCATCGAACGGGCAGTACCAGCGATCATGCTCATTGCTGCTTCCAGAGAACCAGCATTCAGATCCGGCATCTTCTGTTCAGCGATTTTCTGTACCTGTTCCTTTGTGATGTTAGCGACCTTTGTCTTGTTCGGTTCGCCGGAAGCGGTATCAATTCCGCAAGCCTTCTTGATCAGAACAGCGGCCGGCGGTGTCTTTGTGATAAAGGTGAACGAACGGTCTGCATATACAGTGATAACAACCGGAATGATCATACCGATGTCATTCTTGGTACGTTCGTTGAATTCCTTTGTGAACGCCATAATATTTACACCGTGCTGACCCAGCGCCGGGCCAACCGGAGGAGCAGGTGTTGCTTTACCTGCGGGAATCTGAAGCTTAATATATCCTGTAACCTTCTGTGCCATGTTGCACACCTCCATATTGTGGTTAATGGCGAGAACACAAGTCTGTCTGTGTCTCTCCCACCGGAACTGACAGTTTCAGTTCCGAATCATTTAGTCATCTTGACGGATCACCTGGTTGAGCTGCAAGGTTGCGGCTGTTTCACGGCCGAACATTGAGATCATGACATCTACAGTGCCGTCCTCCAGATTAATATTCTGTACAATGCCGCTGAAGCCATCCATTGCCGTACCGGAAATTGTGACTGTGTCGCCCACAGCATAATTGACCTGTACGCTTGTACCCAGATCCACGCCCAGCGCAGCCACTTCCTTCTCCGAAAGGGGAGTCGGTTCAGACCCGGGGCCTACGAAACCGGTTACACCGCGGATATTCTTGACAACGTGCCAGGTATCATCTGTATAAATCATTTTCAGCAGAACATAGCCGGGGAACGTCTTGCGTTCCACTTCCTTTGTCTTGCCGTCCGTGATTTCTGTCACCTTTTCGGTGGGGACCTGAATTTCCAGGATGAGGTCATGAAGCTTCCGGTTTTCAACCACCTTTTCAATATCCTGTGCTACTTTGTTTTCATAGCCGGAATAGGTGTGAATGACATACCATTTTGCTGCTTCTGACATAGTTTTTCCTCCCTGTATCTCTGGTCACTTGTTGTTAGTTGGAAAGTCCCATGAGGTATTGCATCAGTCTCAAAAGTCCGGTGTCAATCAGACCAATCAGAACAGAACCAACAATTACCACACAGAGAACTACCAATGTGTTGTTGAGTACCTTTTTGCGATCCGGCCAAACGACCCGTTTGAATTCCTTCTTCAGGTCCTTAAACCAGCCGGCAATCCGGGCAAAGAGCTTTTTCTTTTCCTTTTTCTCTTTACTGCCGGATTGTTTGGAGTCCGCTTTTGCTGCTGCTTTTTTCGCCTTTTTTTCAGCAGCTGTCTGCTCGGCGTTTTTTTCCATATCAGCCATTGCGCTTTGAACCCCCATTACTTTGTTTCTCTGTGCAGCGTATGTTTCCGGCAGAACTTGCAGTGTTTGTTCATTTCAATCCGCTCCGGATTGTTCCGCTTGTTCTTCTTTGTAACATAGTTGCGGCGCTTGCATTCTGTACAAGCCAGTGTTACTTTCACTCTCATGATCGGCACCTCCTGCTCGTTTACTTCTTCTGCCTGCTGAATCCGGCGTATCCGGCCCCGGCAGGCAGCCGTATCATTTGCCTCCCTCATCACACATGGAAATTATCCTGCATGCATTCGAAATGTACGCAAAAAAATAACCCCCATATGAAGAGGTGATACCAGTATAACACATTGTTTTCCAAAAGTCAAGGCTTTTTTCGAATTTTTTTGCAAATGTGCAGAATTGAGCTTTTTGGAAATGGAATTTGCCGGAAATGATTTCGCATTCTGCATTCTTCTTTCGAAAAAAATGTGATTTTCTGCTTTTTTTACAAAAAAAGCTTGCAGATTCCTGTGAATTATGCTAAAATAGAATTTATAGCAGTCTGCCCGCTTGTATACTGTGTGTAGCTTGATATGCATTTGTAATGGAAACAGGAGAGCGCAGACGCGGAAAATCCGTAATAATTTCGGGGGTTCCGTTCTAAAACGGTATGTGAAGATGATATAATAGAAACAATGACAGGGCGAGCAACTCGTCTCTGATATCGCGGCAGCATGACCGGAATTCATAGGTAGAAAGGAAGTTATCCACATGGCAAAGACCAGAGTTGCCGTTATTTTTGGCGGCGTTTCCAGTGAGCACGATGTTTCTCTGCTGTCGGCAGAAAACGTAATCCGCAGTATTCCCAAGAGCAAGTATGAGGTGCTCTGCATCGGCATCACAAAGAAGGGACGCTGGCTCTACTTCCCGGGGGATATTTCAGAAATTTCTGACGGTTCCTGGGAACAGAATCCGGACTGCTGTGCAGCGATATTGTCACCGGATCCGCTCCACGGCGGCGTTGTGACAATTGAAAACGGAGAAACATACATTAAAAAAGTAGACGTGATCTTTCCGGTACTCCACGGCAGAAACGGAGAGGACGGCCGGATTCAGGGCATCTTTGAAATGGCACGGATTCCTTATGTGGGATGCGGTGTCCTGAGCAGCGCAGTCTGCATGGATAAGGGACTGACCCACACGGTTTTGGATTACAACGGAATCCAGACGGCAAAATGGGCCTGCATCTATCAGCGCGAAATCAATAAGCTGGATGAAAAGTGCATTGCAATTGCAGAAACTCTGGGATTCCCGCTGTTTGTAAAGCCGGCGAATGCCGGTTCATCGGTCGGCGTAAACAAGGCTACCGATCTGGAATCTCTGAAGGACGCTATTCAGATTGCCTTTACACATGATGAAAAGGTAATCATTGAGGAATTTATTGACGGACGAGAACTTGAGGTTGCTGTATTCGGTTATGATGCACCGATTGCTTCCTATGTGGGAGAAATTGAACCGGCTGCGGATTTCTATGACTATGATGATAAATACGTAAACGGCACTTCCAAGCTCTATATCCCTGCACGGATTTCGGATGCAGATTCTGACCGGATCCGGGAAACAGCAGTTCGCGCCTATACAGTGCTGGGCTGCAAGGGCCTGTCCCGTGTAGACTTCTTCCTGGCAAAGGACGGCAGCATTATTTTGAATGAAGTTAATACACTGCCGGGCTTTACCAATATCAGCATGTATCCGAAGCTGATGGAGCATCTGGGCATGTCTCAGGAATATCTGGTGGATAAACTGATTGAACAGGCAATGGAGAATACTGCCCGCAGCTGATCAGGAAGCACACAGATTCCATACGGCTTGCATCCACTTGAGGAATGCAGGTTCTGACTTTCAGTTCGGACGAAAGGAGAGCTGTCGGCATTGCCGGCGGCAATGAAACCATGAAAAATGATGCGATAGGCGTATTTGATTCCGGCATGGGCGGATTGACAACGGTAAAAGAGCTTCATGCGATTCTGCCCCATGAAAATATTATCTATTTCGGGGACACCGCACGAATCCCCTACGGCAGCCGCAGCCCGGAAACCATTTTGCGCTATGCCAGGGAAGACGTGGCGTTTCTGCAAAAACACGCTGTAAAAATGATTATCGCCGCATGCGGAACGGTAAGCTCCGTAGTAGGGGACAGTCCGTTTGTGACGGATTTGCCGTTTACCGGCGTGGTGCTTCCGGCTGCGGAAACGGCTTGTGTTGCTACCCGGAATGGAAAAATTGGTATTATCGGGACATCGGCCACTATAAAAAGCGGCAGCTATGAAAAGGCAATTCACAGCCGTCTCCCAGATGCAGTTGTAACTGCACAGGCATGTCCGCTTTTTGTGCACCTGGTGGAGAACGGCTATACAGATTTCCACAATCCGGTGACACGCCTTGTAGCCGAGGAATATCTGGAGCCGGTACGCAAGGCAGGGGTGGATACCCTGATTCTCGGCTGTACCCATTATCCGGTAATCCGGGAGATTATTGCGGATATTATGGGGGCGGATGTGACACTGATTTCTCC
>UQYK01000066.1 GCA_900545285.1 uncultured Ruminococcus sp. | reverse complement strand
CTGCAACAAAATTATGCTCGAAAATCCACATATATTTCTTATGAAGACAGGTTCTGAAAATAAGGAGTGATTACATGAAAGCAGAACTGCTGCGCAGCAAAATATGTCTCTATGGAATTACCATGCAGGAAACAAATCCGGAGCAGCTTCTGGAAAAAGTACGCGCCGCTGCTGCCGGGGGAATGACCATGCTTCAGATCCGGCAAAAGCAAATGCCGGCAGAGAAGCTGGTTGCACTGGCAGCTCCGGTACTGGAATTTTGCCGTCAGAATGGCATCCTGTGTCTGATCAATGATCAGGTAGAAGCTGCACGGATGCTGTCAGCAGACGGCGTTCATGTGGGACAAAATGATATGTGCATTCCCCAGGCGCGTGCCATCCTGGGGTCGGATGCCATAATCGGTACCAGTGTACATTCTGTGGAGGAGGCTGTGCAGGCGCAAAAAGACGGAGCAGATTACATCGGATGCGGTGCAGTATTTCCTACCGGAACCAAAACAGATGCCACACCCCTTTCCATGGAAACGCTTTGTAGCATTCGGAAAGCTGTGACAATTCCCATGGTTGCCATCGGTGGCATTACAGCGGAAAATGCTGCTTTGCTGAAAGGCAGCGGCATTGACGGAATTGCGGTTGTTTCTGCAATATTCGGGCAGGAAAATCCGGAGCAGGCAGCGCAAACCATGAAAAATCTGGCGCAGCAGATTGTACAGGAGGGAGCAAGCCTATGAAACTGCCGGCAGTGTTGACAATTGCAGGAAGCGACAGCAGCGGCGGTGCCGGGATTCAGGCAGATCTGAAAACGATTACAATGCTGGGCTGTTTTGGCATGAGTGCGATTACAGCATTAACTGCACAGAACACAGTGGGGGTGCAGGATGTGTTTCCGGTTCCGCCGGGATTTTTGGAAGAACAGATGCAGTCTGTTTTTTCGGATATTCCGCCGGCTGCTGTGAAAATCGGCATGGTGTTCGGCACCCCTCAGATTTCTGCTGTTGCAGCGGCAATTCAGCGGTATCAGCCGCCCTATGTTGTTTTGGATCCGGTGATGGTTGCAACCAGCGGCGATGCGCTGCTGCAAAAGTCGGCAGAGGATGCATTGAAGGAAATGCTCTTTCCCCTTGCGGCGCTCTTTACGCCCAATCTGCCGGAAGCAGAACGGCTGATTGGCTGCAAAATTTCCACGGTGACGGAAATGGAAACAGCGGCAGAACACCTGGGGGAAACCTATCATACTGCTGTTTTGATAAAAGGCGGTCACTATATGGGAAACTGCAATGACCTGCTGTATCAAAACGGCACTTGTACCTGGATTCCAGGGGAGCGCCTGGACAATGAAAATACCCACGGAACCGGCTGTACGCTTTCTTCTGCCATTGCTGCTTACCTGGCAAAGGGCAGCAGCCTGGAAGAAAGCGTCCGCCGCGGCAAAGAATATGTAACACATGCGATTCGCGCCGGTTTAGACCTGGGACGGGGACACGGCCCGATTGCACATAATTATAAGATTTTAGAGGAAGAATCTTTCGACACACACTGAGAGGAGATGCAAATATGGCAGCTTATGCAACACAAATGGAGGCGGCAAAAAAGGGAATTCTGACACCGGAAATGGAGGTTGTCGCACGGGAAGAAAAAATGGATCCCACACTTCTGATAGAACGGGTGGCAAAGGGAACGATATGCATTCCGGCTAACATCTATCACAAGAGCCTGCATCCTTACGGCATCGGCGAGGGACTGCGAACAAAGATCAATGTAAATCTTGGAATTTCCGGCGACTGTCACGATTACACGGAGGAATTTGAAAAGGTAAAGCTTGCAGTCAAATTTCAGTGTGAGGCGATTATGGATCTTTCCAATTACGGAAAGACACATACCTTCCGCAAGCAGCTGATTGAAATGTCGCCGGCTATGATCGGAACCGTTCCAATGTATGATGCCATTGGCTATCTGGAAAAAGATCTGGCAGATATCAAGGCAACTGATTTCCTGAAGGTTCTGGAAGCACATGCAAAAGAAGGCGTGGACTTTCAGACGATTCATGCCGGAATTAACCGCCGGGCTGTCGAAGCACTGAAACGGCAGAAACGCACCACGAATATTGTTTCCCGCGGCGGCTCGCTGCTGTTTGCCTGGATGGAAATGACAGGGAATGAGAACCCGTTCTATGAATATTACGATGATGTTCTGGACATTCTAAGAACATATGATGTTACCATTAGCCTGGGCGACGCACTGCGTCCCGGCTGCAATGCAGACAGCACCGATGCCGGTCAGATTTCCGAACTGATTGAACTGGGAGCGCTGACCCAGCGCGCCTGGGATCGGGACGTTCAGGTAATGGTAGAGGGCCCGGGTCATATGACAATGGATGAAATTGCAGCGAATATGAAGCTGCAAAAGCGGCTTTGCCATGGTGCACCGTTCTATGTACTGGGGCCGCTGGTGACGGACATTGCACCGGGATATGATCATATTACTTCTGCAATCGGCGGTGCAATTGCTGCTGTCAGTGGTGCCGATTTTCTCTGCTATGTAACACCGGCAGAACATCTGCGCTTGCCGGATTTGCAGGATGTACGGGACGGCATTGTGGCTTCTAAAATTGCGGCACATGCTGCGGATCTGGCAAAGGGCATTCCGGGCGCGAGAGAATGGGATCTGGCAATGAGCAAGGCACGTGCTGCCATTGATTGGGACGGCATGTTCGCACAGGCCATTGATCCGGACAAGGCAAAGTCTTATTTTGAAAGCCGTCCGCCGCAGGATCGCCACACATGCTCCATGTGCGGAAAAATGTGCGCAATGCGTACTTCCAACATGATTCTCAACGGAGAAAAGGTTTCTCTGACACCGGAAGAAAAAACAGAGCAATAAGGAAAATTTCTACAGACAGGAAAAAATGCTTATGCGCCTGTTTTCTGCAGTGGTTTTATAGAATCTCTTGACAAATGATAGCTGGTAAGATATAATACTAATTAAGAACACTTCCTATTTAAGAAGATGCTTTGGCTTTCGAATCTGGATTTTTGTAGGAGAAGATGAAGCAGACTCTGAAATAGGTGTAAAGGATGATTTTATGAAAAACCGCAATACGTTGCAGCGCCGGCTTGTTCTGGAAACGGTACAGCGTATGCATAATCACCCGACCGCAGATGAAATTTACCGGGAAATTGCAATTGGAAATGCGCTGATTAGCAAAGCAACAGTGTACCGGAATCTGAAAATTTTATCTCAGCAGGGGGAGATTCTGCATATTCCCATTCCGGACGGTGCGGACTGCTTTGACTTCAACACGGTGCCGCACTATCATTTGGAATGCCGGGTTTGTTGCCGGGTATTTGATCTGGATTTACCGTATCAGGAAGACCTGTGCCAGAAGGTAACAGATACGCACGGGTTCCTGATTGAATCTCATCATATTGTTTTCTGTGGCGTCTGTCCGGACTGCCAGAAAGCAATGCAGGAAAAGCCATCGGAACCGAAAGGAATTTCCATACAGCACTGACGGGTGCAGCAAAAACAGACTCCTACATAAACAGAATCCAAAAGAACTGCTTTCGGATTCTGTTCATAAAAGATCCTGTCTCCCCAAAAGCAGTGGGCACAGGTTTTCAAAAAAAGGAGTATTGTTATGGCAGAATTAAAAGGCACACAAACCGAAAAGAATCTTCTGGCTGCTTTTGCCGGAGAGTCCCAGGCGTATCTCAAATACGAATTTTTTGCGGAAAAGGCCAAAAAGGACGGCTATGTGCAGATTGGAAAATTGTTTACAGAAACGGCGAACAACGAGCGCGCACATGCGGAAATGTGGTTCCAGCTGCTGAAGGGCAGCCAGATTCCGGCAACTGTGGAAAACCTAAAGGAAGCTGCGGTAGGGGAAAACTACGAGTGGACCAGCATGTATGCGGAGTTTGCGCGTCAGGCAAAGGAAGAGGGCTTTTCCCAGATCAGTGCCATGTTTGAGGGCGTTGCGGCAATTGAAAAGATGCATGAAAACCGCTATCGGAAATTGATTTCCAATATTGACGGGGAATGCGTCTTCTCCAAGAGCGGTGATGTGATCTGGGAATGTGCCAACTGCGGCCATGTGGTCATCGGGAAAAAAGCACCGGAAATCTGTCCGGTTTGCCATCACCCACAGGCTTATTTTCAGGTGAAGGCAGAAAACTATTAACGCTCTGCTATCAAAGGCAACACCGCACAAAGAGCGCTTGACGGCTTTGTACGTCATATGCTTGCATCTTTTCCGTCATATTTCACAAAAATGCTCGTGAATACATCAAGTATTCACTCCGCTTTTTGTTTCATCTGACGAAAAATCTGACGACGCATCTGACGCACAATCTTTGTGTGGTATTGCCCAAAAAATTAGAACCTGTCTTCATAAGACACGTGTATACGCTTGTGAAGACAGGTTCTTATATCAAATGGTATAGGAAGCCGTGTCTTTGGAAAACGGCTTCTGAATCCTCCGGGAACTTTTCTGTTAAGGCGTTTTCGGAGGATTCTCTGTGTCTGCAATACAAGATCACATATGGGAATGTATGGGATTTGGAAGACAAATGCGCGTGTGTCTTTGCAGGCATGCGCTGACATAGGAGGAGAGAGGATGCGAAAACATTCACCGTTGTTTTATCAGTGGAAAGGCCGGATTTTACATAGCGGAATCCATATATTTTCTCACATACGGCTGCTGGTGCGCTGGGTTTTCTACTCGGTTCTGATGGGCTGTGTGATGGGGCTGATTGGTGTTGCTTTTGTATATGCAATCCAGTACGCCACTGCATGGAGAAAGAATTTTCCCTGGCTTCTGGCATTGCTGCCGGTGGGCGGACTTCTGATTGTATGGCTGTATCGGATTACGAAGGATCAGAACGACCGGGGAACCAATATGGTACTGGCTTCCATTCGGTCAGAGGCCAGGCTTCCGGTGCAAATGGCGCCTTTGATTTTTATTTCTACTGTTGTAACGCACCTTTGCGGCGGAAGCGCCGGAAGAGAGGGCGCAGCACTGCAATTGGGCGGAAGCATCGGCAGCATGTTCGGTCGGCTGTTTCACATGCAGGAACGGGATAAACATGTGATGATCTTGTGCGGGATGTCGGCGGCATTTTCGGCGATTTTCCGAACGCCTATTGCAGCGCCGGTGTTTGCGATGGAAGTAGTATGCGTGGGGGCGATGCACTATCCGGCGCTGGTGCCCAGTACAATTGCTTCTCTGACGGCCTCCTGGCTGGCTGGGAAGCTGGGGATTCCTCTGGCGAAGTTTTCTGTACAGGAAATACCGCCGCTTCAAATTGTTCCGTCTTTGAAAATTCTGCTGTTAGGTGTTCTCTGTGCCGGTGTCAGCGTACTGTTTTGCATTTTGCTCCATCAGACGGAAAAGCAGCTGCACAGTCGGATTCAAAATCCATATTTGCGGATTCTTGCAGCCAGCGGAATGATCTGGATTCTGTTTCTTCTGGTGCGAAATCAGGATTACCTGGGAATCGGTACAGATGTGATCGGCAGGGCACTTGCCGGAGGTGCGGTATGGTATGCATTCCTCATGAAGATTCTGTTTACTGCTGTGACATTAGGCGGTGGGTTTAAAGGCGGTGAAATCGTCCCTTCCTTCTTCATTGGCGCAGTGTTTGGGTGCTGCTTTGGACAGATTGCCGGAATTTCGCCGTCCTTCTGTGCTTCAGTCGGCATGGTGGCGCTCTTTTGCGGCGTCACCAACTGTCCGCTGGCCTCTCTGATGATTGGCATTGAACTGTTCGGCGCCGGCGGTGCGCCGTATTACTTTATGGCCATTGCAATCAGTTATTTGCTTTCCGGCTACTATGGGCTGTACGGGGAACAATCGTTCCTGTACTCCAAATTTACCGGAGCAGTGGTAAACCATAAGACAAGAAAATAAAGCTTGACACATATGCAAAACGGCACAGCAAAGATTTTTTCCTTTCTCTTTGCTGTGCCGTTTTTGATGGGTTATATTTTTACTTCTTAGGGATGGCGGTTTGCTTTGCCGCCTGTACGTAGTAGAGAATCCGGGAAAGCAGCTGTTCCGGCAGGAGACGGGATGCCAGGAGTCCCAGTTTTATGGAAAGTCCCGGAACGATCAGCAGCTTTCCGGTGAGAACGCCGAAAACGGCTTCCCTGGCCACTTCTTCCGGGGACAGAGCTTTTACCCGGAACTGTACACCGGCCCGGTTATTGAAGTTGGTGTCTACAGGGCCGGGGCAGAGCAGGCTGACAATAACGCGGCTCTTGTCATGGCGCAGTTCTTCCGCAATGGCCAGTGTGAGACGAACCACATAGTTTTTCGATGCGTAGTAGGAAGAGAGTAGGGGACCGGTAAGAAAACCGGCGCTGGATGCAACATTGAGGATGCGCCCGGAGTTGCGCTTTTTGAAATCCCGGAGAAACAGCTTTGTGAGAATATGCAGTGCCCGGGCATTCAAAGAAAGCAGTTCCAGTTCCTCCTGCAAGTCTGTTTCCGTAAACTTGCCGAATACGCCGAATCCGGCGTTGTTCACCAGAAGATCAACCCGCTTTCCCTTACAGAAATCGTAGAGCTGGAACGGGGCATTTTCTTTGGACAGATCCAGCGGAAAAATTTCTACAGGAACCGGAAGGGTTTCCTTGAGCTCCAGCAATTTTTCCTGATTCCGGCCGGTCAGAATCAGAGACCAGCCGCGTTTGCTCAATTCTTTGGCAATGGCCATGCCGATGCCGGAGGTGGCACCGGTGATGAGTGCTTGCATTTGCTTCATTTTTGAACTCCTTTCTTTCAAAAAAACAAGGATTCTTCTACAGGAATCTTCTTTACTATACCACAAACAGCTGAAAAAATCAATTCAAAATCTGTGTTTTCTGAGAATTTAAAAAAAATTTCGTGAAACTATGGACTTATGTGAGAAAATATAGTATAATAAAAGACGTATTTGATCTTGACAGAAGCGCAGGCACCGGATGTGGATTCAACAGCTGACCAGCACACTGTCAGAATTTATCTCGGAGGTATAAAATCTATGTTTAAGTGGAAAAAAGCAGCGGCAACTTTGCTCGCAGCTGCGGTAACCGGATCTTTTGTGGCTTGTGGTGAAAGCACCGCAAATGCAATGACAATTGACGGAATTCAGATTAAAGCCGGAATGTACATCTATTACTCTTATAATGCGTATTTGCAGTTGACACAGGATCTGAAAGCGCAGAATTCTGAACTGGATGTCACAGATAATAAGGTTGTAAAAGAACAGAAAATGGACGGCGTCAGTGCAGAAACCTGGATTCAGAACAAGGCACTGGAATACTGCAAGCAGTATGCGGCTGTGGAAAAGAAAGCCGATGAACTGGGCATTGAGCTGAAATCTGATGATAAAAATGATATCAATGACAAGGTAGAAACGTTCTGGGATAACAGCGGCGAAATCTATGAGAAAAACGGTATTTCCAAGGAATCCGTAAAAGCAATTCTGGAAAACACCTATCTGACAGACGAGGTCTTCATGCATTACTATGAAGTAGATGGCGAAGAGGGTGTAACAGAAGACGGCCTGAAAGAATTTTATGAAGAAAATAACGCACGTGTGCAGTACATCCAGTTCGATCTGAAGGACGGAAAAGGTGACGATCTGGACGACGCCGGAAAAGCTGATATGAAGAAGATGGTAGAGGACTACCTGGGCGAAGTGCAGGCATTAAAGGGCGATGAAGATGCCATGGAAGATAAGATGGATGATATCCAGACTGAGTATAATGCCTATGTAACCTCTATTTCCGAAGAAGCAGCAGCCGAAACTGCCACTTCTGCAACAGATGCAGACGGAAATGAAATTGCGGCTACCACTACAGAAGCAGCCGAAACTACCGCAGCTGCGGAAACAACTACCACTGCGGCAGCAGAAGACAGCGCTGCGGAAACCACAACTGCCGGAGAAGAGTCTGCGGAGACAACTGCGGCTGAGGAAAGCAGTTCCGATGAAACAACTACAACAACAGGAAATGATACGGCTGAAACCACTGCGGAAGCAGAAACAACAGAATCCGGAGCGACTACCACAACAACAGCTCCCTATGCAAATGAGAAAATCATTGCAAAGGTGACAACCGATTCGGACACCAAGGAAGAGGATGTCACCTATACACCGTCTAAAAAGGCGTATGATTTCATTTTTAATGATGCAGAACTGGGCGTTCCGGCAATGGTAGAGGACGATAATGCATATTATATCATTCTGCGCCGGGATATCAAGGAACGTATGACAGACGAAGATCTGTGGACAGAAGACAATATGAATTCTGTAATCTATACGGAGTATCAGAAGGATTTTGAGGACATGCGTGACAAGTGGTGTGATGATCTGAATGTAGAAAAGAATGACCGCGCAATTAAGCGGTATGATGCGTTCAAGATTGATATGAACAGCAGCAGCGCTTCGAATTAAAACGGATCGTAGTATCTGATAAAAAGGGCCCGATTGGAAACAGTCGGGTCTTTTTTTGCATAATTAACGAAATCTTTAATAAAAATTTGCTGTTTTTTTTTTTTTTTTTTGTT
>UQYK01000065.1 GCA_900545285.1 uncultured Ruminococcus sp. | reverse complement strand
GCAGCAAAATTTGCCGAAAAGACACTTGTATACGCTTGTGAAGACAGGTTCTGAAACACTTGGATATCCTATGCAAGGAAAACCCGGGATTCTGCATACAGAACCCCGGGTTTTTTATAGGAAATCAGATGAAACAAAATGTCACATATTAAAGAATTGCTATACAAAGCGCATTCGCAAAATACGGTCTCAGAAATTTTCGGAAGATGTCACTATACGCCGTAACAAACAAAGGTCGAAACCATTCAGCAAACCGTCTGCATACAGATCCCCTGCCTGCCAGTCAACAAGCTTTGTTTCCGGAATTCCAAGCAGCCACTTTTGCAGCAGCACAACATCTGCCAGATTCACCTTGCCGTCTGCATTGACGTCGCCGGTATTTACAGGCGGTTTTTCTGTTATCACTGTCGTGGTTGCCGTTGTTGTCGCCGAAGCAGAAGTTGCAGTGGTCGCCTTTGTAGTCGTTGTCGTGGTGGTTGTTGTTGTGGTGATGGTCGTGGTGGTGGTTACCACAGGCGTTCCTTCAATCGCAGTTCCTTTCACGGCACCGATTGCCTCGTCGATATAGAAATTATCCGTATCGTCTTCGACTTCTACATAGATCTTGAAATCTTTTCCGTCCTCCGGCAGTTTGAAACTGGGATTTGCGAGCTGCACATAGTTTCCCTTTGCTGCGGAAGCAGACGCAATTCTGGCGTACTTCGTTTCTCCGGCAGCATCTGTGTACTGTAGAGAAAGTGCGGCATTTTTAAGACTTTCTCCGTCCATGTAATTCAGGCATACGCTGAAACTATATTCTTTTCCAGCCTGAAATGCTTTTGCCGGCAGTACCTTTTCTGCTCCGTTCCACGCACTGGTACGATTCTGCACCAAGAGTGCGTTGGTTCCCAGATACGGTATTCTTCCGCTCAGCGCAACATCCGCTGCGCCGTGTCCCTGCCAGTTGCAATTATCACTTTCAAAGGTATCATGAAAATAATAGCCGTTTTCATCCGGTTCTGCCGGCTGATCTTCCAATGTCACAACAAATGTGGAAACACTTTCCGCAGGGAGTTGCGCCCAGAAGCTGCTGCTGTCATGCTCCATGTTTTCTGTTTTTGCCAAATTTTCAGAGGCGGAAGTACGATAACGGTCAACCTCTGTAATTTGTGCATCAGCATCTACAGCGAACTGCTGCGAATAACTTTCTGTTCCCTTGTTAATGGCAACGATCGTCACTTGATTGTCATCACCCTTATATGCAGACACGTAGACATTATCTGCCGGCTGTTCCGTGGCATCGATCCGCACATCACCGGGACGAACATATTTGGAGTATTGTGCCATGCAGTACCCACGCTTGCTGATCTTTCCGTCTTCCGTCATCAAACCATAATTCCGGCGGATATACCACCAGGTATAGGCACTCATATTGCCCACAACCATGGCATTATGAATATTTTCCGAAACCTGCAGTGCCTCCGGATAGCGATTCGCCGAATCCTTGTCACTGTTTGGAACATAAACTTCTGTCATCCAGATTTCTTTTCCGCTGTTCTCCAGATCCGGAAAGTCCATCCATGAACGCTGGGTACCGTAAAAGTGCGTACCAAATACATCGCAGTTTTCCATTGCCTTGCTGTTATTCAAAATCTTCCGGTAAAATTTCTTGCCGCCGTCCGGTACCCATGAGGCATTTTCCGGTGCATACTGAAAAGATTCCGGCGACATCAGGCGGGTGCTTGTGATCTGATCGCCATAGTTGGCAATGAAGTCTGTTGTTTCATCGGTAGACCAATATGTCCACTCGGACGCATAATCCGGTTCATTCTGTACCGATATGGCATACAGATCAACATCATTCGCCTTCATGTAAGTACCAAAATCATTCAGGTGCTTTGCATATGCGGCATAATTGGATTTTGGCAGATGCAGCTTGCCGTTGCTTCCGCCGGATTCCGTTAGACTTGCCGGCGGTTCCCACGGTGATGCAAAAACAGTGACACCCATTTGCGTCGCAAACTGTGCAGTCGGGAGTGCTCTGTTCCACTGGCTGCTGTCCGGATTCACAAACACCCGAAGTACCGTCAGCCCCAGTTCATTCTCTCCGTTTCCAAACGCCGTCTGCCGCTGTGCCTGCGTCAGATCTCCTGCCCATTCCGGATGATTGATTCCGCCGAATCCACGAATTGTCTGATGCTCTGTGCTCGTATCAATGACACAAACGTCAGCGGCAGAAACCGTTTTCGGCGGAAAAATGGATGCTGTTGTTACAGACAGCAGTGCTGCCGTAAAACCAGCTGCGACTTTTCTCCAATTCATATACATTCCCTCCTGTGAAATGTGCCGTTTTGCTTACTGTGTTTATTATAGCAATTTCACATTGCTGTGTATATCATTTTTGTCATGTACTTTTGTACAATTGTCATGTTTTAATAGATTTTCCTTTTCCAGAGGGCATCGAATGTACGATATTTTCAGATGTCTATACTTTTTCCCAAGAGAAGTCATATATGTATAAAAACCAGCCTGGGATTTCACCTATCGAATCCCAAGCTGGTTTTATTCCTATTCCGTAAGCAGCACTTTTCTAATCCTCAAACATTTTTCTTGCAGCAAAGCAAATCATTTCAGCAGCAAGGTTTGTCCCATATTCATGTACATCTATCATCAAATGTTTGTTATCGCGGTCACCGCGGTTTTTGCCTGTAACATACTTATAATAGTTATGACGCTGACGATCTACGCGTTTGATCAACTTGTCTGCCTCTGTCCATGAAAGCTGATAGTCTTTGCACATATGCTCTATTCTTGCTTCAAGCGGAGCGTACAGAAAAACATTCATGTGATTCGGATATTCTCTCAGAACATAGTCTGCGCATCTGCCAAAAAATATGGCAGGCACACGCGTATTTGCAAGGTCTCTGATTACGCTGACTTGCGCCTTTATTGCCTCGTCCGAATAAAACTGTGTTGAAGAACCATAGCCGAATGATTTCAGCAAACGATCTGTATTCTTATCAATGAGCTCTTCGCTGTCCAAAAAGGAATCTCGGCTGATGCCGGCACGATCTGCCGCCATGTCTACCAGATCCTTGTCATAAAATTTGACACCCAACTCAGCAGCTGCTTTTCTTGCAACTTCTCTTGCGTTACAGCCAAACTCACGGCTGATGGTAATAATAAACTTTTTCATAGTCTACGCTCCTTTTTGAATTTGTGGAATTTCCTTTCACATTTGCTATGCGCGCTCCGACTTGCTTCTGATTTGTATTTTCGGCAGATTCCAGCCAAATTTCACAGATGCAAGCCGCAGAGAAAATGTTATTGCAAGACTTATGATGCAGGACGGCATAAATGACATCCGGCCGTAAGTCATCAAAAACGCTGCTGCACCGGTGGCAGAAGCACAGGCATAAATATTGCTCACGAATATCTCCGGCTTCTTGTTCACAAAAATATCCCTGAGAACGCCGCCGCCCACGCCGGTGATTACACCTGAGAAAACAAGCAGAAAGGCGTTATCCGAGACACCGCTGCGCATTGCCGCTGTGATTCCTGTAACTGTAAAAATGCCAAGTCCCACGGTATCGAGCAGAAGCATTGCGGTATCATAAAGCCGAAAGGCTCTGATGCTCAGATCTCCCTTCATTGCAACAGCAACAAACACCGCCAGTGATACCGCAGCGGCTACGCCCATTGCCAGCGGATCCCGAAATGCTGCCACAGGGTGACTACCTATTACGATATCGCGCATAATTCCGCCGCCCACGGCTGTTGTCACGCCGATAATAATCACGCCGAACAGGTCAAAATACCTTTTTATCGCCGTCAGCGCACCACTTGCTGCAAACACTGCCGTACCGATAAGCTCCAGTATCGTAACGATGACATCAAAATGCGCATTCATTCCACATCCCTGCCTGCATATTTATGAATCTTCCGAATTGCCGTTGCCTGACTGATGCCAAGCTTCTGCGCCACAGCCACAGAAGTTTTATGTTTTTCATAGGCGCGCAGAATCAGTCCGCTTTCATAAAATTCAAGCATATCTTTAAGCGATGCTTTCTGTGCAAATACCTCAGCAGAACCGCCTGTTATCCTGTCTGGCAGGTCAAATACATCGACTCTTTTCTTCTCAGATGTCAGAACAATACGTTCCATGGTTCTGTGTACCTCATCGATATTTTCCTTCCAGTCATAGCTCAGCAAGCACCCCATGGCACGAGGCGTGAGTTCTATGCTGCGTGCATACTTTTCATTTGCCGAACCGAGATAGTAATCGATAAAGTGCTTCAGATCTTCGGCACGTTCCCCTAAGGAATAGACCTGCACCTGATAAGACGCAAACGCACTTATAAACTCCTCCGTCAATTGATCTGCTTCTTTCAGTTCCTCTATGGAATGCTCCGAAAGTCCAACAGGCACAATACCTGCTTTCCTGCATTTTTCCAGAACAGCTCTTTGAAGCCGCGGAGAAAGCCGGTCGATATGCTTTATGATCACTGCATAAATTCCCGAAAACGGAGATATCATGGAGCTGTCTTCCAACAGTTCCTTTTCCACAATTTCTTCGCTGACAGGTGCACAGTCATAAGAGTAAAGCGTTCCCTTCTTGCCGTAAATGGTCGAAGCAAGATAGCTTTTTCCGCTGCCGGGCGGACCGTAAATATAGCATGGACACCCTGCCTCACAAAACACCTTCACCAAACGCCTTGCATCTTTGGAACGGCTGCTTTCTGCGATATAACGCCGTCCGCCGTCGCGGCTTGTCATCAATTCGATTTCATCAAGCAGCTTTTTGTTCTGGTACTGTAAAACATTGTAGCGTGCTTTCAGGTCATCAAAACCTGCAATCTCCCATGAGGAATAGCTAATGATCATTTCAAGCTTTCCGGCACAAAAAACAGGAATTCCTGTTACAAAGGCTTCGTCGCTGTCAGCGCCCTTCTGCACAGTTGTCACACGCTTGTGCGTTTCAAATACCGTCTGTGTCACACAGGGAGAAAACATTTCCATCATTTCCTCAGAGCCTGCAAATTTTCCTATGATATCGGAACCTTTTACATTTCTGCCATTGAGATAGGAGTCCGAAACAAACCGGAATATTCCATTGCCGTCTGCAATAGTCACACCAGGATGAATGTTTTCAAGAATATGCCCGAGCTGCTCATAATCCATTTTGTCTGTACTCCTTTCTTGCGGTACACCTGCGGCAGTTCTGCATAAAACCGCAGCGCAATCTTTTGTCTCAGAAGGCAGCAGAATGCCAAACAGGTTCTTATACATTAATAATCTTGGAGAAAAACTGCTTTGCACGTTCACTCTTCGGATGTTTGAACACTTCTTCCGGCGTTCCGTCCTCGATTACATAGCCGCCGTCCATAAAGCACACTCGGTTTGCCACCTCTGCGGCAAATCCCATTTCGTGCGTGACAACGATCATTGTCATTCCTGCCTGTGCCAGGTCTTTCATAACATTCAGCACTTCCCCTACAAATTCCGGGTCAAGCGCGGATGTCGGCTCGTCAAAGAGAATCACTTCCGGCTCCATTGCAAGTGCTCTTGCGATAGCAACACGCTGCTGCTGTCCGCCGGAAAGCTGTGTCGGATAGGCATCTGCCTTACCGTCCATTCCGACTCTCGCAAGCAGTTCCATAGCTTTCTTTTTGGTTTCTTCCTTGTTTGCCTTCTTAACCTGAATGGGACATTCCATCACATTTTCAAGCACAGTCTTGTGGGGCCAGAGGTTGAATTGCTGGAATACCATGCCAACACTTTTTCTGATCACCTTTGCTGCCTTTTCATTCAGCTTTTTATTGTGCTTGGCCTCATCAATTCCCTTAAGGGAAACGCCGCCGATATCAATTTCACCTGAGGTCAGCTCTTCCAGGTAGTTAAGGCATCTGAGAAATGTACTTTTTCCCGAACCGCTGGGGCCAATGACGCTTACAACCTCTCCTTTGTAAATATTCATATCTATTTTTCGGAGGACTTTCAATTCACCATAATTTTTCGCTAAATTGCGAACTGATATAACAGGCTTTCTGTTTTCTGCCATCGTATTTTACACTCCTTTTCCGTCAGATAGCAACGCGGTTGTTATGTTTTTCAATGCGTTTTGATACAAACTCAATCACAAGGTTCAGTGCCCAGTAAAGAACACCTGCACAGATATAAACGATCAGAGGGCTGAAAGTAATGCCGATCGCCTCTTTTGTCATCATTGTCATTTCTGCAACTGTGATGATAGAAAGAATGGAGGAATCCTTGACTGTCTGAACAAACTGTCCCGTCAGAGACGGCACAATGATTTTCAGCGTCTGAGGAAAAATGATTCTTACCATTGTTTTCAGCCGGGACATTCCCATAGCATATGATGCCTCAAACTGCCCCTTGGGAATCGCACTAACACCGCTCTCCAGAATAACAGCGGTATAGGCCGCTGTGTACATTCCCAGAATGATTACACCTGTTGCAAAGGCCGAAACATTCAAACCCAGCGCAGGGAGTCCATAATAGGCAAGATAGACTTGTACCATAAAGGGGGTGCATCGGAATATCTTGATAAATGCTCTCGCGATCAGTTCCACTGTTTTGTTTTTTGAAAGACACATATAGCCTATCGCAGAACCCAATATCATTGCAATCACAATGGAAAGTGCTGAAATTGCTGCCGTTGTTCCAAGGCCCTGCAAGAGCAGCGGAAGTGAGATTTCCGCAACATGTATAAATTCGTCCATTTACTTCCGCCTCCTTATCTTCTTTCCAGTCTTTTCTTTTGAAGCTTTACCAGTTCTTCAAGTCCTGCACAGATGATAAAATACAGCACTGCGATGGCAATATAGAACGGCAGATTGATATACGTCTGTGCAACAAGACGCTGAGCTGTTCTGGTAAGTTCTACAATGGCCAGTACAGAAAGCATGGGGGATACCTTGATCACATTGATAAATTCACTCGTGAGCTGCGGCAGTGCAACCTTAAACACCTGCGGAAAAACGATTCGCGTCAGTATCTTGCATTTGTTCATGCCAAGAGCTTTTGCCGCTTCGGTCTGCCCTTTAGGAACAGCTGTCAGTCCGCCGCGGATGATTTCTGCAATAAATCCGCCGCTGTTCAGGCTTAGTGCGATTATACCGGATGCCAGATTCGAAAGGTTCAGTCCCATCACAGCCAGTGCCTGATAGATAATATAGATTTGCACCAGCACAGGCGTACCCCGTACAAAGCTGATATAAACTGCAACGATCTTTTTCAGTATCCGTGAGGGAAGCGAGTCGCCGCCCATTCTCATTACCGAAAGCAGCATACCGACACACAGCGCAATGAGTATTGCTGCAACGGAAACGAATACTGTATAGCCAAGACCTTTTAGCAGCAGATCTTTATAGTGCCATACGATATTGAAATTTTCCATTTGCTATTTCATGCTCCGCCATTTGTGATGGGGCATTTCCTCCTTTCAAAGGTTTTTTTATGCAGCAGGGATATAATCGGATTCCGGCAAATCTACCGCCTCGCCGAACCATTTCTCCTGAAGTTCTGCCATTGTGCCGTCTTCCTTAAACTTGTGGATTTCAGAGTTGATATAATCAGAAAGTTCGGTATCTTCCTTGCGGACAGCCCATGATACCCATGTATCTGTGCCAACCATTTCGGCGTTGCCTGATGCATCGGAAACAATCTCATAATCATCCGGATTTTTCATAACAACTGCGGCACAGCTTGCATAGTTCTGTGCAACAAGATCGATTTTTCCATTTTTGAGTTCTGCAAAAGCCTCCGGGAAAGAATCGTATGTGAGCAGTTCTGCGTAGCCTTCCTTCCCTTCCGACTCAAGCTTTTCATTGAATTTTTTGGTATCATCCTCATTGTAGCAGGAGGTCTGTGTGCCAACCTTTTTCCCGGACATGTCTTCAATGGAGGTGATGCTGTCATCTCCCTTTCTCTTTACAAAAACAGTGGTTCCGTTCTGAATCGGGTATGTCATGGTGTACTTATCTGCACGTTCAGCAGTTACGCCCAGTGTAGCACCAACAACATCATACTTCTTTGCTTCCAGTCCGGCAAGAATTCCCTGGAACGGAAGATCAATATAATCCAGTTCTACGCCCAGATCCTTGCAAATTGCTTCAAACAAATCTGCATTATAGCCGACAATCTTTTCGCCGTCCATGTATTCAAACGGCTCATAAGCGGCTTCTGTTGCAACTGTAAGTTTGCCGTTTTCCTTGATCTGTTCCAAGGTGAGCGGCCCGGACTGCTTGCTGCTGCCGCAGGCTGTGAGACATCCGGCTGCAAGCACCGAAGCAATTGCCACTGCACAAACTTTTCTTAACATTCCAAATCTTCTTTTGCTTTTCATAATAATTTCCAACCTTTCAATAATTTCTTGATTTTAATCAAAAACGGAGCATCGGCATTGCGGCACTTTTGCACCGCTGCCAACGCTCCGTTGCGTCTGTATATTTGGAAAACGATCGTTTCCTTTTTTAGAACCTGTCTTCGTAAGAAATGTATGTGGATTTTCGAGCACAATTTTGTTGCAGACAAGGCAAACATACGCAGGCAGGCTGTCGGTCGCAATCCATCCTAGTGCGACACTCCTTTGTTCTCGAGCAGAATC
>UQYK01000064.1 GCA_900545285.1 uncultured Ruminococcus sp. | reverse complement strand
TCGCTTTGCATAAATTTTCTTTTGAATCTTTGTCTAACTTTTTGGGGTCAGTTCAGAAGCGGTGCCTGCATCTTTTCAGCAGAAACAATTGATAAAGGAGATTGATCATATGAAAACAAATTCCTTCTGGAAACGTACACTGGCTGCCGCCGCAGGTGCTTCTCTGCTGTGCAGCAGCATCCCGGTGTTTTCCGTCTCTGCACTGGACGGCATCCTGGGAGATGTAGACGGAGATGGTGTCATCACCGGACACGATACCGCTCTCATTTCCCGGCACCTCTACGATGACAGCTTCACCCTGACCGATGATCAGCTGGCACGCGCCGACATCACCAAGGACGGCCAGGTGACTGCCGAGGATGCAATCTGGCTGCATGCCAACTATGAACAGTACGTCCTGGGTGATGTGGATCTCGATGGAAGCATTTCGATTGATGACGGCTTCAACTGCATGAGATTCATTATACAGAAAAATGGGTTCAGTTCACCAGATATCACCTATACTGAAGTGCAGCAAAATCTGATGGATGCAGACGGAAATGGTATCATTAACATTGACGATGCCAGCCGGCTCGTAGAATTTTACAGCAAAATCGTTGCAAATCCCAATGAAAATCCATACTGCGGCAATCCCGGCTGCTATTATATCCATCCTTCTGAATATTATAAGATGATAACCGGAGATGCTGACGGCGACAAAGTGATCACCGATCATGACGCAGCTGTTCTCTCCCGTTATTTAGATGTCAGAGATGATGAAGTAGAAGAGATTTTCCCGTCCTTCTGGTACTGCGCCGACTATAATCTGAACGGCTACTACACCACAGAGGATGCCGATCTGATGCACCAGAACGCGGTCTATACCTTTGGACAGACCACACTGGGAGATGACAACATTGCCTGCGCAAATCTGGCACTGAAAATTGATGCAATCCAAAAGGCCGGCGGCACTGTTTCTGTAAGAAAAAATCTGGAAGCGCCCACCGAGGAAACCGGCATCTTACAGAAAACCTATCAAAAAAATGTTTATGCAATCGACCGTGTGAATTACAACCTGCTGGACGCAAGCGGTGACGGCACAGTCGATATCAACGATGCAATGGGACTGCTCTCCGCTTATTCCCGTGAAAGCGCCGGCGGCTACTACTATCCGTCTGTGGGACATTACGCACTGAGCTGACACAGGGCAAACGATAACCAATAGGGATATTTTGAAAAAATGAACACGTGCGCCGCAGGCACACACCGGAGCTTTTCTTCGGCTGTGTGCCTGCGGCATTTTTCGGCATATGCACCGCTTCCTTCGCATACAGATAAGACAGCGAAAGGAGCGAATGATCTATGAATCTGACAGGGACAGAGCACGTCAATCCAACCCCCACAGTAGCGCTGGCCGGCATGCCCAATGTGGGAAAATCCACCGTTTTCAACGCCCTCACCGGCCTGCACCAGCACACCGGAAACTGGGTGGGGAAAACGGTTTCCGGTGCAGCGGGGACGGTTTCCTGCAGCGGCCAGACGATCACACTCCTGGATCTCCCCGGCACTTATTCTCTCCGGGCGCGTTCTGCAGAAGAAACAGTGGCACGGGATTTTCTCTGCTTTTCTCAGCCGGAAGCCGCCGTTGTGGTCTGTGATGCCACCTGTCTGGAACGGGGCATCAGCCTGGGGCTTCAGGTTATGGAGATTGTTCCGCGGGTGCTTTTCTGCGTCAATCTGCTGGACGAAGCGGCGCGCCGGGGCATCTCCGTTGACCTGACAAAATTAGAGGAAACGCTCCGAATGCCCGTAGTGGGCGTAACCGCGCGCAGCGGCCGCGGTCTCTCCCAGCTAAAGGAACGCCTGGCGCAGCTGCTGGAATCCCCCCTGCCGGAGCGGCCGGCACCTGCAATTCCGGCAGATTATGCCGATGATGCAGCCCCTGTGCTCCAATTGCTCCGGGAAATGGAAACCTTGCACGCCCCGGAATGGATTGCCTGCCGTCTGCTGGAAGGGGATGCGGATTTTACAGAGCACTTTTTGCAGCAGGATACAATTTCTCCTAAGCAGCAGCCGCTTCTGGATGCCTGCGCAGCATTTCACGAGACGGTGTCCCCCGAAGTGTTCGGAGACGCTGTGATTGCAGAAAATATTCTCCGCAGCGAGGCCATTGCTGCAAAAGCCGTCACCAAACCGGGGCAGTCTGCCGGCCAGGATCGGCGGCTCGACCGGATTTTCCTGGGAAAATGGGGCGTTCCGGTGATGCTGCTTCTCTTAGGCGTTATTCTGTGGATTACCATTGTGGGGGCAAATTATCCGTCTGCCCTGCTGTCCGCCGGATTTTCTGCATTGGAACACCAGCTGTCCCGGCTTCTCACCATGACTGTACTGCCGGCGTGGGTGTGCGGCCTTCTTCTGGACGGCATCTATACGGTGCTCACCTGGGTAATTTCTGTAATGCTGCCGCCGATGGCCATTTTCTTTCCCCTGTTTACGCTGCTGGAGGACTTCGGCTATCTTCCACGGGTTGCGTTTCATCTGGACAAAAGCTTTCAGTGTGCCTGCGCCTGCGGCAAGCAGAGTCTTACCATGTGCATGGGTTTCGGCTGCAATGCTGCCGGTGTCACCGGATGTCGTATCATCGACTCCCCCAGAGAGCGGCTTCTGGCGATTCTCACCAACAACTTTGTCCCCTGCAACGGGAGATTTCCCACGATGATCACCTGCATCACGCTGTTTTTTGCCGCCGGAAGCGGACTTGTGCAGAGCATTTCTTCCGCCCTGCTGCTGCTCGGCCTGATTCTGCTGGGAATCGGCATGACGTTTCTGGTCTGCCGGCTGCTGTCCGCCACCCTGCTCCGGGGCGTGCCCTCTTCCTTTACCCTGGAGCTGCCCTCCTATCGCCGGCCGCAAATCGGAAAGGTTCTGGTGCGCTCCGTCCTGGATCGTACCCTGTTTGTTTTGGGGCGAGCCTGCATTGCCGCAGCGCCGGCCGGAGCACTGCTCTGGATTCTCACCAACTGCACCATTGGAGATGCTTCCATTTTCCACCATGCCGCCGCCTTCCTGGAGCTGCCGGGGCAGTGGATGGGGCTGGACGGTGTGGTTCTCCTGGCGTTTCTTCTGGGATTCCCGGCCAATGAAATCGTGCTGCCCATTCTGCTCATGGGCTACACCTCCGGCACCGTTCTCACCGAAGCGCAAAGTCTGACAGAAATCCATGCCATTCTCACCGCCCACCACTGGACCTGGGTGACTGCGCTATGTATGCTGCTGTTTCTCCTGTTCCATTTTCCATGTTCTACCACATGCATTACCATATACAAGGAAACCCGTAGTCTGAAATGGACGGCCGCCGCCTGGTGTCTGCCCACCGGAATCGGCATTTTGCTGTGCGTCTCTGTGCATGTTCTGAGCCGCTGTGTGCAGTATCTGTTTTAAAAATCATTTTGCATATTGCCGGAAAAAGTGCGCATACTAGAGCATGTTCCCGTAAAATGCGCAGTGCATTTTCAGGAGAATGCGTTCCGGCTTTTATAGCAGGAGCGATGAAATTCAAGACTCAAAAATCCGGAATTCCGATACTGTTTTTCTCCGCACACAAAGCAGTATTTTTCCGATTTTTGCCGTGTGCGGAGAAACGGAGCACAAAATGGCAAATCACCAGAACCAGAATCAGCGCCAGCAGCAGGCACAGAACCGGCAGCAGCAACAGGCGCAGCAGAAGCAACAGCAGCAGGCACAGAACTGCCAGCAGCAGAATCATCCGGACGATGATCGGGATGACTGCGGCTGTGGCTGCGGTCACTAAGCAACTGCCGGCTGCGTTCCCTTGCCTTTAATGTGGGAACGCGCTTTTTGCCAATCTACAGAAATAGTCCTGTTTCCGTGGAAATCCACAGGGAAACAGGACTATTTTTCACAATGCTATATCAGGAATTGCTGTCATCCATCAAATGAAAACGGATACTGTATTCTTCATAGCGGCCGTTGGAGCTATAATGCCGGCAGTCTGCACGCAGTTCATCGCCTGGCTTTTTCTCGGAAATGATCTCTAACAGATCATCATAGTTGTTGACTTCTTTTCCGTCTACCTTGACAATAACGTCATTGACCTGGAGCGACGTATTCCCCACATCGCAGGAATCATCGATTTCCGTCACCCAGATTCCCTGGAGACCGGCCGGCGCAGAATCCATCTGCAAGGCATCGGCAAACTGAATCTGGATTTCCTCTGCTTCCAGCGAAATAAAGGTAATGCCGATGCGGACACGGTCTTTCACATGGCCGTACTGCACCAGATCCTGGATAATCGGGAGCACATCGTTGATGGTAATGGCAAAGCCCAGCCCTTCATAGCTGGAGCTGACATATTTCGAGGAAGTGATGCCGATTACCTGGCCATACATATTTACCAGTGCGCCACCGGAATTACCTGGACTGATGGCGGCATTGGTTTGAATGCAGTTCATGGCATAGCCGGTGGAATCCGACTGAATCTGTCGGTTCAGGCCGGAAACAATACCGTTTGTGACAGAGCCAGTAAGGCCTGCCGGATTGCCGATTGCAACAACGGCTTCGCCCAATACTACCTCATCAGAATCGCCCATAGTAGCGGCCGGCAGATCTTTGGCATCCACATGAATCACAGCCAGATCTGTTTTGGAATCGCTTCCCACAACGGTAGCTGTGTATTCTGTCTCATCAGAAAGCGTTACGGTAAACGACTTTCCGTCTGTGAGCACGTGAGCATTGGTAATAATGTAGCCGTCCTCTGACAGGATAATCCCGGATCCGGTTCCGCTGAGCTGCTTCTGGTTGGCATCTCCATAGGTGTAAATTTCCACAATGGAGGGACGCACGGCGGCGGCAACGCCTTCTACTGTATAGGTGCCGTCTGCGGCCTTCTGACTGCCGTCCTCTGCCTGTACGGAAGCTTCCGGCTTCTCCTGCTGCTGAATCACAACCTCTGATCCGGTTCCGCTGCCGGACGGGACAGAAGCATCTGCATTTGTACCATGGTCGCTGGAATCATTTGTCATATCCGACTGCGCCGAAGGTGTTCCCGGCACGGTCAGTCCAAACCGATAAATCGCAATATCACTGCCAATACAGTACACCAGAATCAGCACCAGCAGGACTGCAACAATTTTCAGCCAGAATGCGGCACGACGGTCTTTCTTTTCCGGAGAGAGGGGTTCCTTCTCCTTCTTCTGCACAGGCGGAACCGGCGGCGGTGTCTGCCAGCCTGGTGTCGGTATCTGCTGATACCAGTTCATCCCCTCCGGCTGTTTGTTTGCATCCGGGGGAACATTTCCCGGAAATTCACCGTGTATGGGCATATTCCCCATCGGTGGCACGGGCGGATTCACCGGGCGCTGGGGCGGTACATTTCCCATTGGCGGCACGGATGGATTCACCGGGCGCTGGGGCGGGATATTTCCCATTGGCGGCACGGATGGATTCACCGGGCGCTGGGGCGGTACGCTGGTTTCCGGCGCAGGCTGTGCCCCTGGGAAATGCTGCTGTTCGTGTTCCTGCATCTGCAAAACACTCCTTTCAAAAAAACGGACAGTTCGGCACAAAAGCTGTACCGGAGACTGTCCGCCTTTCCTGCGTTTCTTCCAACACAAAAGAAACCATGTATGCTACTTTTGCATTGAAATTTGCTTTGGGTTTCTATCCATTGGATCTTTTTTCCTTTGTTTCACCGGGTTCCGGCTCCGGGAACGCTACATGTGGCAGGCGCACCTCAAATTCGGTGAACACATGCTCTTCGCTGCGCACACTGATCTGCGCATGGTGCAGATGCAAAATCCGTCTGGTAATATCCAGACCCAATCCCAGACCGGTTTTGTCCTGGCTCCGGGAGGCATCGGATTTATAGAACCGTTCGAAAATCTTCGGCAGTTCTTCTTCGGAGATGCCGTTTCCGGTATTTCTTACGGCAAAGATCCATTCATTTTCCGTATCGGAGAATGTAAACTTGATGGTACCGCCTTCGTTGACGAACTTTACGGCATTTTCCACCAGATTGTAGATGACCTGACTCATGAGATCCGGGTCTGCACAGACGCGCACCGGCGGACTGTCCAGGCCTTCGATTTCAACATTCCGCTTTTCCAGACGGTTGCTGAACATCAGCACAATGCGGAACGCGGTGTCATTCAAAATAAACGGCCGATAATTCAGCTGAATGGTGCCGGCATCGAACTTGGTCAGGTTCAGCATAGAGGTTACCAGCATTTTCAGCCGCTGTACCTCCTGAGAAACAATCGAGAGGTACTCCATCCGCTTATTTTTCGGAACTGTTCCGTCCAGAATGCCGTCTACAAAGCCGCTGATAATGGTCATCGGTGTCCGCAGCTCATGGGAAACATTGGAGACAAACTGGCGGCTGGATTCCTCGGCGCGCTGTGACTGGCTGCTGATAGTTTCCATCAGTTGCGTCAGTTCCTCCAGCTCTGTTCCCACATACTGGGACGGATCCAGCGGTGTGTCATAGTTGCCCTGGGCATACTGCTGCACGGCCTGTATCAGAGAATCCATTCGTCTCTCTTTGGCGTACAGCGCAGCCGTCTGCCCGATGCCAATCAGAACCAGCATAATCACCATCAAAATGACGCTGACACGCAGGATATCCGTGGTGTAGCCGTTCAGCACCCGGGTATAGGACATAGCGAACAGATAATAGGTTGTCTCCGCGCCGCCTTCCTGAATGGTCATCACAGAGCCGCGGCAAAACATCGGTTCCGCAATGGTGGGGTCGAACTTTCCGGCAGTGTGATCCGTCTGATAGGTGCCGTCCTTCCGGATGACACTGAGCATTTCCGGGCTCATTTTGATTTCGTCATTGGACGCTTCTACATTTGAGCTGCTCAGCACACAGTTCCCGTCCGCATCAAAGACATAGAGAAAAATCCCCATGCCATTTGCGCTTTTTTCCAATGCCTGCGGTAGATATCTCTGAAAAATATCCTCATCCGGATTGTTTTCGCTGTAATTTGTGATATTCTCTGACGTTACATCACAGAAGCGCTGGAAATTGGAATAATAATCCTGTTTATACCGGCGGATGCTGTAGCCCATGATTGTGAAAATGGCAGTAATCAAGATGGTTGCCATAATCAGCATCCAGATCAGCGTGGCACGCCGCATATATTTCCGGTGCTTTTGCACCGCTTTATTTTTGTCCGACTTTTCCACAGTGCTTATTCGTCTTCTTCAGACTCAAACTTATAGCCAACGCCCCATACGGTCTTGAGAGACCACTTGTCAGATACACCTTCCAGCTTTTCCCGGAGGCGCTTGATGTGTACGTCAATGGTACGGGAGTCGCCGTAGTACTCAAAGCCCCATACTTCATCCAGCAGCTGGTCACGAGTGTATACGCGGTTCGGGTTAGATGCCAGATAGAACAGCAGTTCCAGTTCTTTCGGCGGTGTGTCTACAACCTTTCCGTCTACCCGCAGCTCATACCGTGTCATGTTGACAGACAGCTTGTCATACCGTACTTCCTTGATCTCGGATTCTTCCGGTGTGTTGCCCACTCTTCTGGCAATTGCCTTGATCCGGGCTACGACTTCCTTGGCATCAAACGGCTTTACCACATAGTCGTCTGCGCCCAGTTCCAGACCCAGTACCTTATCAAAAGTATCGCCCTTTGCAGTGATCATAATGATCGGCACGCTGGACTTCTTTCTGACTTCGCGGCATACCTGCCAGCCGTCCTGTGTCGGCAGCATTACATCCAGCAGGATGATGTCCGGCTTCAGGGCATTAAACTTTACCAGGGCTTCTTCTCCGTCATAAGACAGAATTACGCTGTATCCCTCGTTTTCCAGATACATCCGGAGCACATCGCAAATATTCGGGTCATCGTCTACAACTAATACTTTTTCTAATGCCATAATGTTTTCACGCCTTTCTGTGCAGGCACCTGATACAATTTGCACATCCTGCACACATGAGAGCCTCAGATCGTCTCTCACGCCATCATAATACTTTTTTCGCCAATTTTCGCCATGAAAACCAGCTTCCATTTTCTCCGGCCGCAGGCACACGCGCCTGTTTGTCCTCGTCCAAACAGGCAAAAAACGCGCCGCGCCGTCTGATGCAGTCCCTGTATGCACGCCGTAAATGCTGGTAATTTGCATTTTTTCGATACAAAACATGGACTTTTATCCTTGCATTTTCATTATACTATAGCAGTGTGATTCATAAGTGTATATTCTATGTTTTATTTATGTTCTATTTGTAAAATATGAAGATTGTGAAAGTGACCCGTGTATTTGTTAGTTATTTTTTGTTTTTTAATCTTTTCTCACGAAAAAGTCATTTCTTTGATCCTGGCTTTTGGTTTTGTTTGATTTGCACTGGTTTTCTATCTGTAATATCTGTCAATTTGTGCACTTATCCGAAAATATTAGAATTTGACGAAAAGCACTTGATTTTTTTTGAAAACTTGGTAAAATAGATATTAGCACTCAGAGATGATGAGTGCTAACAGGTTCACGAAACAAGTGATAATTTGTGATGCAGGAGGAATTTATGATGAACATGAAACCGTTGGCAGACAGAGTATTGATAAAAGTCGAAAAGGAACAGGAAGAAAAGACCGCAGGCGGTCTGGTTCTGGCAACAAAGGCTCCGGCCGGCGTTCCGGTAAAGGGCACTGTTGTTGCATGCGGTGAGGGCAAGTTTGCACCGAACGGCAATCGGGTTCCGATGCAGGTAAAGGTTGGCGACACCGTTCTGATCAATCACGGCGCAGGCCAGACACTGAAGCTGGACGGCGAAGAGCTGACTCTGGTTTATGAAAGTGAAATTCTGGGAACTGCAGAATAAGCAGTTTTCGCCACGTCATACATTTAAGAACCTGTCTTCACAAGCGTATACACGTGTCTTTTCGGCAAATTGTGCTGCA
>UQYK01000063.1 GCA_900545285.1 uncultured Ruminococcus sp. | reverse complement strand
CGGCGATGAAGCTGCCGACAACGCCGGCAATGGTACAGATGGTTTCTTTCATGGTTGTTCCTCCTTTCAGTTTTTCTGCAAAGGGTTTTGCGATACCCTTCTACTCTATCCGCTGAAAATGGCAATAGTGGAACGTTTCTGTTCAACTATGAACGCAAATTTACACAATGCACCATAAAAATTCAGAATTGAAACGAAAATTGCTGGGATCCGCACCTTGACAGTACAGGGACACAGGAGCGGATTCTGGCGGCGGCAAAGGCAGAGTTTCTGGAAAAGGGATTTTCTGGTGCATCTCTGCGAAAAATTGTAAAAACAGCCGGTGTGACTACCGGTGCATTTTATGGCTATTGTTCCAATAAGGACGCGCTGTTTTCTGCCTTGACGGAACCGCATGCTGCGGCAGTCATCGGGGAATTTATACGTGTGCAGGAAACCTTTGCCCAGCTGTCAGATGCGGTTCAGCCGTCCCATATGGGCGTAGAATCTCAGAACTGCCTGGACTGGATAGTGAACTATCTCTATGCCGATATGATGCCTTCAAGCTCATTCTCTGCTGTTCTGAGTGTACGCCCTATCAGCATTTTATGCACCAAATGGTAGAGGTGGAAGTCGAAGCAACCTATCAGTTTCTGAATACGCTGCGGCGGCCAGGGCGCACAGTGCCCAAAATCGACATATTCTCAGCAGAGCGGCATGTTCTGCGGCTTCTTTAAAATATCGTGGTGCACGATATGCCGAAGGAACAGGCAAAGCAGTATGTCTCCGCTTTGCGGACGTTCTATCAGACCAGATGGAAAAAACTGATGGGAAAACCGAAACCTAAGAATCCATAAAGAAACTGCCGGAAACGGCATCTTTCTGGCACAACAGTTAGCCAACACTAATAAAGCATTGCAGAAAACGCATGTGCAGTAAGGAGGAATTCACTTGAAAAAGGAAAAGAAACCGTCCAGTCTGGGACGGCTCATGGGGTATGCGGGAAAATACCGCTATCTGACCTATGCATCCTGGGTGCTGTCGGCGTGCAGCGCCTCTCTGGACGTGGAAAACGAAACCTTGATTCAGACGGCGCTGTGGCAGCTATAAAAAAGCAACTTGCAGAAAAAAGAGACAGGTACATTTCGGAAAAGGCGTACCTGTCTCTTTTTTATAGGATTCTGTTTTAGGGTGCAGTTTCTGCTTCCGTTTTCGGAGGTGTCCGGAACTTTCCCGGAGAGATGCCGTACTTTTCCTTAAAGCTCCGGGTAAAATAGGAGAGATTGTCAAAGCCGGTTTCCATGGCAATTTCCAGAATAGTGCGGTTGGTTTCCCGGAGCAGGGCAGCGGCCTTTTCCAGGCGGTAGTGTTTCAGATACTGCACAAAGGGCATGCCTGTGGCACGCTTGAACGCCTTCATGAAATAGGAGGGACTGTAGTAGCAATAGGCGGCAATCTCCGGGACAGAGATTGGTTCGGCGTAGTGCTCTGCCACATAGCGCAGTGCGGATTTCAGCCGTTCCTGGGACTGCTTTTCCTTTCCGGGAAGCTGGGTGCGCTCTGCAATCAGCTGGTAAAATAGCTGGAAGAGCAGCCCCTTCACGGCCACCTGATAGCCGCAGGGTTTGCTGTCGCACAGGGCATCAATCTGCCGGAGCAGGGCGGAAACCGCCGGATAAACCGGCCAGCTTCGGTCACAGACTGCTCCCATCCGGCAGCCGTCTGCAAATAAAGCCGCCAGAAAGCCGGTGCAGCAGGGATCCTCCTCCGGACTGAGCAGCAGCCCCGGCTGAAAGAGAATGTTTTCGTATTCCATAATAGCACTGCCTTTTTGTGCAATGCTGTGCAGCTGGCCGGGAAAAACAAACACAATGTCGCCGGCCTTTACTGTATATTGCCGGAAATCGACACGGACAAGGCCTTCTCCCTTCTGAATGACAATCAGCTCGGCTTCATTGTGCCAATGGAGAGAAACGGCAGGAAAGTCCATGGGAATGGTGCAGAGATAGGTGTTGTACGGAAAATTTTCCGGTGTGTGCTGCTTTTCTTCCTGATAGCGAAAATAAGCGGATGGCTGCATAATCAAGAGACTCCTTTCAAAAAAGATTGTTTTGTGCAAAAAGCAGATGGAATCCTGCAAGCGGCAGGCAGGGGAAATGTGGTAAAATGAAACCAACAAAAAATTTGTTGCGGGCTGAAACAGACCCGAAAGAAAGGACGTTTTGTACCATGAATCTCAACGAACTGACACAGGCGAAATATCAGAAAACTGCCGGGGACTGCACCGATGCAGAACTGTATCTGGTTCTGCTGGAGGAAACACAGCGGCTGGCTGCGGCAAGAAAGCCGGCGGCAAAGACGAAAAAGAAGCTGTACTATGTTTCCGCAGAATTCCTGGTGGGAAAACTGCTGTCCAACAACCTGATCAACCTGGGCGTTTATGAGGAGGTAAAGCAGCAGCTTTCTGCCTGCGGAAAGTCTCTGTCTGCCATTGAAGAGGTAGAACCGGAGCCTTCACTGGGCAACGGCGGTCTTGGACGACTGGCAGCCTGCTTTCTGGACTCCATTGCAGCGCTGGGACTGAACGGAGATGGCATCGGACTGAACTATCACTTCGGCCTGTTCCATCAGGTGCTTCAAAAGAATGTCCAGACTGCCCAGCCGGATCCCTGGATTACAGACCAGAGCTGGCTGAAAAAGACGGATACGGTTTATACAGTTCCCTTCGGAACCTGTTCTGTGCAGGCAAGAATGTATGACATTCTGGTGCCGGGCTATGAAAATGACACCACCAACACCCTCCATCTGTTCGATATTGAAACAGTAGACGAAACACTGGTGAAGGACGGCATTGACTTTGATAAAACTGCCGTGGAGAAAAACCTTACCCTGTTCCTCTATCCGGATGACAGCGATGAAAACGGTCGTCTGCTCCGGGTATATCAGGAATATCTGATGGTTTCTGCCGGCGCGCAGCTGATTCTGGATGAATGCACTGCAAAGGGATGTCAGCTGACAGATCTGGCAGATTATGCGGCTATCCAGATCAATGACACCCATCCGACTATGATTATTCCGGAACTGATCCGGCTGATGACAGCACGGGGCGTGGCGCTGGATGATGCCATTGCCGCAGTATCCAAGACCTGTGCATACACCAATCATACCATCCTGGCGGAAGCACTGGAAAAGTGGCCGATCTCCTACTTGCAGAAGGCTGTACCTCAGCTGATTCCGATTCTCGAAATCCTGGATGATAAGGTACGCCGGAAGTATGAAAACCCCAAGACTGTCATCATTGATCATAACGACACCGTGCACATGGCACACCTGGACATTCACTATTCTCACAGCGTAAATGGTGTGGCATCTCTGCACACAGAGATTCTGAAGGAAGTTGAACTGCACCAATTCTACGAAATTTATCCGGAGAAGTTTAACAATAAGACAAACGGTATCACCTTCCGCCGGTGGCTGCTCCACTGCAATCCGCGCCTTACAGATCTGATTGCGTCCCGCATCGGAAATGGCTTCCGCAAGGATCCGATGGAACTGGAAAAGCTTCTGGATTATCAGAAGGATCCGGCATTCTTAAAGGAACTGCTGGCCGTAAAGCATGCGTGCAAGCAGGATCTGGCCGACTATTTGCAGGAAACCCAGCAGATTACTCTGAACCCGGATGCTATCTTTGACATTCAGATCAAGCGTCTGCACGAATACAAGCGCCAGCAGCTGAATGCACTGTATGTGATTCACAAGTATCTGGAAATCAAGGCAGGAAAGAAGCCTACTCGTCCGATTACTGTGCTCTTCGGCGCAAAGGCTGCACCGGCTTATGTCATTGCGCAGGATATCATTCACCTGATTCTCTGCTTACAGGAACTGATTGCAGCAGATCCGGAGGTCAGCCCCTGGCTTCAGGTGGCGATGGTGGAAAACTATAACGTCACCAAGGCCGAAAAGCTGATTCCGGCATGCGATATTTCAGAGCAGATCTCCCTGGCATCCAAGGAAGCCAGCGGCACCGGCAACATGAAGTTCATGCTCAATGGCGCAGTAACACTGGGTACAGAGGACGGTGCAAACGTGGAAATTCACGAGTTGGTGGGAGATGACAATATCTACATCTTCGGAGATTCCAGCGAAACAGTAGTAGAGCGCTATGCAAAAGGCAGCTATGATGCCAAGTCGTACTATAAAAAGAACCCGGCAATCAAAGAAGCTGTGGACTTTATCACCAGCGAAGCAATGCTGGAAATCGGCGATGAAAAGCGGCTGGAGCGTCTTTCGAAGGAGCTGATCGGCAAAGACTGGTTCATGACCTTCCCGGACTTTGATGCCTATGTGGAAGCCAGAGAACAGGCCTATGCCGACTATGAGGACCGCATGGCCTTTGCAGAGAAAATGACTGTAAATATTGCAAAATCCGGTTACTTCTCTTCTGACCGCACCATTGCAGAGTACGACCGGGATATCTGGCATCTGCAATAAGTAAGTAATAATGAAAACGGACAACATCCGTTTTCCTTCTCTTTTCAAAAACAGGGCTGATTTCCCCCGTGGGAGATCAGCCCTGTTTTTTTGCTGCAACGTGCAACGGCAATTTAGAAAGACATGAACAGGGAAGAGAAGAAGATGATCAGCATGCATGCCGGACACACATAGCGGATCATAATCCGGTACAATCCCTTGGAGCGGAACTGCTCGTTCTTTTCGATTTCACTTTCAATATATGTAGTTTTTACTACATATCCCACCAGAATACAGGTCATCAGTGCTACAATCGGCATCATCAGATTGTTGCTGACAAAGTCGAAGAAATCCAGCATCTGCTTGCCGAAGATGGTGAAGTCAGACCAGATGCTGTAGCCAAAGACAGACAGCAGACCGATCAGAAAGGCGCATCCGGTAGCGGTACAGCATGCCGGAATCCGTTTTAGATGGAACCGTTCTTCCAGCATAGAAACAACGGTTTCCATGAGAGAAATGGAAGAGGTGAGCGCTGCCAGTGAAACCAGCAGGAAAAAGACTGTGCCCACAATCTGACCGCCCAGCATATCAGAAAAGACGTTGGGCAGTGTGATGAACATCAGGCTGGGGCCGGCGTTCAGGGCACTGCTGTCACCGCCGGAAAAGACAAAGACAGCCGGAACAATGATCATGCCGGCGAGAAAGGCAACGACGGTATCGAACACTTCAATCTGCCGGACGGAGTTTTCGATATGATCTTCCTTTCGCATGTAGGAGCCATAGGTGATCATAATGCCCATGGCCAGAGACATGGAGTAGAACAGCTGTCCCATTGCCGCGACCACTGTTTTGATGGAAAAAGCGCTGAGATCCGGTTTGATGTAGTATTCCAGTCCCTGTATGGCGCCGGGGAGCGTCATAGTGTAAATGGCAATGCCGACAATCAGCACCAGCAGCAGGGGCATCAGAATTTTGCTGACCTTTTCAACTCCTTTTTGTACACCCAGCATAACAACGCTGCCGGTGATGAGCAGAAAGATGGCGAAGAACAGGAGCGGACTCCAGCTGTGGCCGATAAAGTTGCTGAAAAAGCTGCTGTTGTCTGCCGCAGCCTTTCCGGAACCGGTGAGAAAGACCACGAGGTATTTGAGCACCCATCCGCCGATGACGCAGTAGTATGGCATAATGATAACCGGGATTGCGCCGGCCAGCCATCCCAGGGGGCGAAACCGCTTGTCCATGGCGGTATAGGCACCCATGACGCTCTTTCCGGTGCGCCGGCCAATGGTGATTTCTGTCAGCATCAGCGCAAAGCCAAAGGTGACTGCCAGAATCAGATAAACCAGCAGAAAGATGCCGCCGCCGTATTTGGCTGCCAGATAGGGGAAGCGCCAGATGTTCCCCAGACCTACGGCAGATCCTGCCGCTGCCAGGATAAAGCCGATTTTCGACCCGAATCCTGCTTTTTCCTGTGTTTTTTGTGTACGCATAGTGCTTGATTCCTTTCGCTTTTGATATACTTTCTTATTATACCATGTTTTTTGTATTTCGTCAAATCGTATTGAAAAAGAAATGCTTTGCAGAAAATCCAGTTATTTCCTGCCTTTCCATATAATTTTATGAAACTATCTTTTCGGAACTATTTCCAATTTAACTTGACGATTTTACATGGATATGCTATAATATAGGCAAAAAGCAGATTTTTATTTGGAAAAAATATTTTGAAGTCCGCTTTTGGCATGAGGAAAAGAACCCTGTTTGAGAAAGGAATGCGCACCAGATGAACCAACAAGAGAAAATCACGAAGTCCACTGGGCAGATCTTCCGGGAAAATATCTGCACTCTGTTCAATCTATTCAATGTGCTGATTGCCTTGGCGCTGATTTTTGTGCACGCCTGGTCGAATCTGTTTTTCATTTTTGTGATCGCTCTGAATACCGCCATCGGGATTATGCAGGAGTTGAAAGCAAAGCGTCTGATTGAAAAGCTGTCGCTGCTGTCCACTCCAAAAGCAATGGTGGAGCGAAACGGCGCGGCGATGGAAATCGATTTGGCAGAGGTGGAACTGGATGACATTCTGCTTCTGGAAAGCGGCATGCAGATTTGTTCGGATGCAGTTGTCATGGACGGCACACTGGAAGTCAACGAATCCCTCCTCACCGGAGAATCGGATGCGGTTTCCAAAAAAACGGGGGACGATCTGCTCTCCGGCAGTTCTGTAATCAGCGGCAAATGCCGGGCACGTGTCATTCATGTGGGAAGCGATAACTATGCTTCGAAAATCGCCAGAGAAGCCAAAAAGTCCAAGGCAATCAGCTCCGAGCTGGTGCTCTCTATGCGTCGCGTGACAAAGCTGACGGGATTTCTCATCGTGCCTCTGGGAATATTGCTGTTCATACAGTCATTTTTCTTTGACGAACGGGGAATGTATGACGCTGTGGTCACCACTTCTGCCGGCCTGCTGGGCATGCTGCCGAAGGGATTGTATCTGCTGATCAGCATTGGCCTGGCTGCCGGAATTGTCTCCCTGTCCAAGAAGCATGTACTGGTGCAGGATCTCTATTCGCTGGAAAATCTGGCGCATGTCGATGTGCTTTGCCTGGATAAGACTGGTACACTGACCGAGGGGAGAATGCAGGTGGAGGACACCATATTCTTCCCGGATGCGGACACCGAAGAATTTCAGCAGCGCATGGGCAGCTTTCTGTCTCAAACTTCGGATAACAATGCCACCTTTCAGGCGCTGAGCAGCTATTTCCCTGGTGCGGAAACTTATACGCGGACAGCAGATATTCCCTTTTCCTCGGATCGGAAATGGAGCGCCATGACGTTTTCAGACGGCGCAACTCTTCTGGTGGGCGCACCGGAAAAGCTGTCTCCAAAGCCGCTGCCGGATGCAGTACAGTCGCATATGGCTGCCGGAAAACGGATTCTTCTGGTGGGTATCACCACAGAGCCGGTGACAAAGGAACAGCCGCTGCCGACGCTGAAACTGCTGGCTGCGGTGCTGATTGTGGACCCCATCCGGAAGAATGCCTCTGCGGCCATGGCGTATTTTCGGAGCGAGGGCGTAGCGGTAAAGATTATTTCCGGAGACAATCCGGTCACGGTGTCGGCCATTGCAGCGAAGGCAGGCGTGCCCGGCGCGGAACACTACCTGGATATGAGTCAACTGGAAGCGGACGCATCCATGGATGAAATTGCCGAGACGTACTCTGTCTTTGGACGCGTTACACCAACGCAGAAAAAGCAACTGGTTGAAGCGCTGCACCGGAAAAAGCATACCGTTGCCATGACCGGAGACGGCGTAAATGATCTGCTGGCGCTGAAAGAAGCGGATTGCAGCATTGCGGTCGGTCAAGGAAGTGATGCTGCCCGTCAGGTGGCACAGCTGGTGTTGCTGGACTCTGACTTTTCTGTGCTAAAGGATGTCCTGATGCAGGGACGACGGGTAGTTAACAATCTTACTAAATCTGCCGGCGTATTCTTCATTAAAACGCTGTATTCCATTTTGCTTTGTGCGCTGTGTCTGCTGACAAATGCGCCGTTCCCGTTTGTGCCGATTCAGATTACCCTGATCGATCTGGTGATTGAGGGCTATCCCTCCTTCTTCGCCTCCTTTGAGCAAAATTCACAGAAGGTCACGACCCGGTTTCTGCCGGAGGCTATTCGCCGCGCGGCACCGAACGCCATTTCCATTGCCCTGTGTTTTGGCATCTATCTGATTCTTCACGCCTGTGGCATTCTGGGGGCATCCGGGGAGAATACCCAGGCAAATGCCCTGCTGTTTTTGCTGATCGGCACTGTGGGCATCCTGGGTGTTTTCAAGATGTGCTGCCCCTTCAATAAGCTCCGGGGCTTTCTGTGCATTACAACCGGCATTGGCTATTATGCCGCCGTTGCCCTGTGCCTGTGGCTGAAAAATCACTGGCTCTGTGTGGATATTCTCCACATGGCCGTCCCCACTGGAAGCACGTTGCTGTTCCTGCTGGGATTTGCGGCGCTCAGTCTTGTGACAGAGCGGGTTCTGGCACTGACACTGTTCCGTCCGGACAGCCGCCTGTCTGCAAAGCTGCGAAAATGCCTTTCCTGAAAAAGGGAGCAGTGACACAGATTACTTTTGCGAACCGACTTGACATCCGGTGAGAAATATGCTATGATAAACAAAACGCAGAGATGAGGAAGAGTAATCGGGGCGTGTCCGGTGCAGAGAGGTTCTGGCTGGTGAGAAGAATCCCGGCACCCCGATGAATACCCCTCGGAGCGGATTTCTGAACAGCAGTAGGGAACTCCGGGTACGCCCGTTACAGCGTCTTTGAGGTTCGGCTTGTGCGGCACATGCGGTGCATGCCGGATAAATTGAGGTGGTACCACGGTAATCAGAGCCGAAGCGCGGCTTTTGTCTATCGTCCTCTGGAACAAATTATTCCGGAGGGCGTTTTTTTGCCTCCGGGGAAAGAGGGAAAACATATGACCGTATTTGAAGAACTGAAGCGGCGGGGACTCATCGCCCAGATGACAGACGAAAAGGAAATTGAAGAGCTGGTCAATGCCGGAAAGGCAACCTTTTACATCGGCTTTGATCCTACCGCAGACAGCCTGCATGTAGGACATTTTATGGCACTGTGTCTGATGAAGCGTCTGCAGATGGCAGGCAACAAGCCCATCGCCCTCATCGGCGGCG
>UQYK01000062.1 GCA_900545285.1 uncultured Ruminococcus sp. | reverse complement strand
AATGGGGTACGATATGTTATAATAATTACAAGAAGCAAGGCAGATCGTCCTTCCGGAATTAGAATTGCACATGGCAGGATGGTTGCTTCTATGTAATATCGGTTTTTTTCATTCTCACCGATATTTTTAGCAAATTTGATTTTGCAGTTATCTCTCTTTTTCTCATTGCTTTACAGAAACCGTGCATGCTGAATCCAGTGTGCACGGTTTCGCTTTTCTCTGTAACACAAAGCAGACAAAAACGGTTGGAAGAAACTGTTTATTCATACAAATTATGCATAGTTTTGTTGACTGTTTACAGCAATAGTGATATAATAAAGAAAGGAAGATCTTGGAAGAATGTTTGGAAATCCAATTTGATCCGCATTTTACAGCGGAATTCCCGAAACTGGCTCAGATGCCGGAATATGGGACAAAGGAAAGGTGCTGAATCGTATGAAACAGGCAATCAGCCGGGGAATCTCCTGGATCACGGCGCTGTTTGTGACCATTGCATGCCTGTGGCTGCCGGCTGGGGCGCTGGTATCCGCAGAGGAACAGGCCATCACGCTGCCCACCATTACCATGCAGATTGGCGTGACGGAAGTGACCATGGATCAGCTCAAGCAAAACCATTATCTGGTGACAGTACCGGTAACGATACCGAACAATACCGGATTTGACGCATTTCAGGGAGCGGCCTCCTGGAATACAGATCAGCTGACTGTGCTGGGGGCGCGCTGTACCGGAAGCGGACTGCTGCCGATGTTCAGCTATACGCCGGAAAAGGATATGATCTGGATGCCGTTTTTGTCAACTGGCTATGACGGATCGGCATTGTGCGAGATCACATTTCAGGTGAGCAATTCTGTGCAGGACGGTGATTTTCTGCCCATTCAGGTGGAAACACAGGATATTTTCGGAAAAGATATCAACTATACATCCGGACAGGAAAAAGGCGCAGTTGCCGGCATTTCCGGCGGCATTCAGATTGTAGATCACGTTGTGCCGAAGATGGAAGTCCGGATAAAAAACGTTACTGTCACCATGCAGGATCTGGAGGACAATGACTATATTGTAGAAGTCCCGGTGGAAGCCAAAACCAATAACGGGTTCTACGGGGCGCAGTTCGGGGTTTCCTGGGATCCGGAACAGCTGGTAGGCATGTCGCCTTCCGGCAGTGTGCCTTCCGGATTGTCCCTGCTGCCGTCTGTTTCCAATGCTTCTGGCAGCGGATGGTTTCAGCTGTTTGCGGACAATACCTATTCCGGAAGCGAACTGTTTACCCTGCGGTTTCAGGTGCCGGAATCTGTCTATGCCGGTGCCACCTACCGGATTGGCGGTAAAACTGAGATAGGCAGCATTCAGGCAGCTATTATAAATAATGTAGGGCAGAAGGGCGAACTGACCATTACCGGCGGTTCGATTCACGTCAACAGCACGCCGGATATCACAGTGGCGGCAGACGGAACGGTTACCGTGCCGGAAATTGATGTGACACCGGAAGAACTGGAAGCGAACAATTACGAGGTGTCTGTTCCTGTGAGCATTTCTGCGCTGAGCATGTTTTCCAAGCTGGAATTCGGCATCTCCTGGAACGGCGCAGATCTGACAGAAGTGGAATGCGTCAGCGATGATGAAAAAAAACTTCGTGTGTTGTCCCACCCGGAGGTAGGCGGAAACAGTGACTGGATTTCCGTACAGTATCAGGGCGGCGGCTATGTCTATCAGGAAACGAAGCTGTTTACGCTGACATTTCGTGTGCGAAAGGACGCGGCGGCCGGAGACACCTTTACACTGACAGCAAAGGATACGGCGGCGGACGGAACCGAAGCGGTGATTGCCAATCCGGCAAAGGATACCGGACGGCTGCAGCTGCAATCCGGAAAAATCCGGGTGCTTTCCACAGAGGAGAAGAACAGCGCTGTCCGGGTACAGGTGGATGATGTTACAGTGGAACTGGAAACGCTGGAATACAGAGAGTATCAGATAAGCGTTCCGGTGCGTGCGGCAAAAAACAACGGCTTTTCCTCCCTGAGCTTTGGCATCACATGGGAGACAGACGGTGTCAGCGTGATGAAAGCAGAGAGCACCTATACAGATGAACTGGGGCTTCAGGCAGATCTGGCCACCAGCCCGGATGAGGTGTGGCTAAAATTTATTGCCATTGATCCGGACACCAGTTATATCTATTCGGATGAAAAGCTGGGAACGATAACATTCCAGCTGCCGGAGACGGTAAAGGCAGGGGATGCGATTCCGGTTCTTATGAGTGCTGCTTCTGCCGGCGGCCTGAATGCCAGTGTTATGGACAGTCAGGAGAAAACCTCTGTGCCCCAGCTGGTGGGCGGTACTATTCACGTTGTGGACAGCCGGGAACCGAGTACAACAGAGCCGCCTGTCACGACTACCACGACAACGGAAACTGTAACGGAGACTGCATCCGACACAGCAGCTCCTGTGACGGAAACCACTGCCACAACGCAGTCTACCGTTTCTGAGACAGAGACTACTCCCACAGAAACCCAGACGGAAACGGCCACAATGACAACAGAAACGCAGACACAGCCGGTAACCGAAACAGAAACGGAGACAGTGACAGAAACCAGTTCTGTCACCACATCCAGCACGAGCACGGAAACCAGCACCTCTGAAACGACATCTGTGACAACAACGGTTTCTGTGATTACGACGACAACGGCAGAGAAACTGAGCCTGTCACAGGAATTGTTTCATCTGGTGGAAGGATATACGAAACATGTGACGCTGCGCAACAGCGGCGGCAATCTCTGTATCTGGAACAGCGCCGATCCGGAAATCGCGAAGGTTAGTGTAGGGAAGAAACCGGGAGAAGCAGTGATCCAGGCAGTCGCGCCGGGAATTACAACGATTACTGTTAGCTGCGGCGGAAATATCTATCAGTGCGAAGTGACAGTAGAAGCCATGCCGCAGCCTACCATACCGGGGGACTTGAATCTGGACAGCAGCTTAGATCTGACAGATCTGGTTTTGCTAAAACGCTATCTGCTCCAGGATTTGCCGGATTTACAGGCACAGTCTATGGCAAACTGTGATTTTAATGCAGATGGTGTTGTAGATGCGCGGGATGCGTGGCTGCTGCTCCGCTTCATAGGAAATATCGGGAACGCAGAGGAATCCTGAACCCCGATTTGAAACAGAACAACGCAAAAACAGCCTGCCGCAGGGGTGCCGAGAAGGTTTTTCACTTTCCGATCTCCTGTGACAGGCTGTTTTCTTGTGTGAATTTAAAAAAAGGCAACAAAAAACGCTCCGGGGTGAGGAGCGTTTTTTGCTATGATATAGGGATTATTGGGGATACCGTCCTGCATCGGGGTGTACGCAGGACGGTTAGAGGATGTTACATGCCCCTTTCGGAGCATGATCTTAGTATACGCCCCGATTGTGTTCGTTGTGTGAAATACGGATAAAAAGCCGCTGAAAACCAATGGGGGGATCTGCCCTTTTGGAAAAATCTATGCAGTTGTTCGCGTAAAATTATAAAGTATGAGAAATCGATTTCATTTATTGCATGAAGTTGAAATATTGTGAAAAAGGTTTACGTAGAAACCCTTCCACCGCCTGCGGCGGTTCCCCTTCCCGAAAGGGAAGGCATATATAGGGCGGCCGGAGGATGTGTGTGTCAGGCCGCGGCTTGACAGAAGAACGGAAAATGTTTATAATAGAGGCAATCCGTATTGCAATGCGGAGGTTTGTCGATATGAAAAAAAGGCAGCCTTGCACATTAAATTGGTGCGGCGCTGTCCATTTGTCAGAAAGGATCAGAATTTATGGTAAAATGGAATTGGAAAAAGGGTACGGCACTGCTTTGCGCGGCGGTGTGTGCGGCAGGAATCGGAGTCGGCAGCGGCAGATTTTCTGCGGCAGCAGCTGAGGTGTCTCCGATACATGTAGTTGCTTTGGGGGATGACTGCCTGGTGGCTGGTACGGATGGCAGCTCTGCGGCAGATCTGGCGGCAGCATACTTTGACGGAACGGCTTCCAACCAGGCGCAGCTGCATCAGACCTCTGCCCAGCTGGTGGAGCAGCTGAAAAGCGACAGCACTGTGCAGCAGGAAGTCCGGAACGCGGATGTGATCTTCGTATCGTCTGGTGTGAATGATTTGTTGAATACCGTGTTCTTCGATAACCCCTATGTGCCGAATGCTTCCTCTTATACAACTCTGTCAGGAATGCTGAGTGGTATCCCGTCTGGCGCACCGACCATGCTTATTCAGCAGGTTATCAGCACACTGCCGGATCAGGTTGCGCAGACAAATGCCAATCTGCAAACTGCCGTACAGCTGATTCACCAGCAGAACCCCACAGCAGACATTGTGGTGCAAAATGTGTTGAATCCTATGGCGGTGAATATCAATGCAATGGGACTGTCTCCCAGACGGGCAGAGGCCGCAACAGAACTCTTCTACTATCTGGATGTGTGTCTCAATGGCGGCAGTTATACCAGCGCCTTTGTGGGTGCGGCCAGTGAAATGACAATCTCCACCGGGATCAATACAGTGGTACAGGGACTGGATCAGCTGGCAAATGTGTCTGTGGCAGATTATGCGGCTTCCTATGTGGGAACCGGAAAGCAGGAGAGCATGGGCTTTTTCCTCACAGATATCGGAAATCTGCAAATGACCTTTACGCCGGTGGGACAGGTGTTCCTTGCTTCTGCGTTGCTGGAAGCCGATCCGCTCCTTGCACAGGGTGACGGCAGTGTGATTGGGGCGGCCTATACCGCAACCGGACAGCAGAGCAGCCTTCAGGCAGAACGTGCCGAGATGGATCAGACCATCCAGACCGTCAGCCAGCGGACGGCTACAGCCTATACACTGGGCGATGTGGACGGGGACAGCAGTGTGGGCATTCAGGATGCATTCCTCACGCTGTCACAGTATGCCGTGGTTTCTGCCGGCGGTGACAATACCTTGAACCCGGCACAGCGCAGAGCCGCAGATGCAGACGGCAACCAGGAAATCAGCATCCAGGATGCGTTCCTGTGGCTGCAATACTATTCTATGGTGAATGCCGGCAGCAGCATTACACTGGATGAGTTCTTGAAACAGTATGCATAAAATCATCCCAAAAGGTGTGTGTATACGTTTGTGAAGACAGGCTCTTAGTGTCAACATGCTTTAAATTGTGATTCGGATAAAACGGGCAGTACCGGGTATGATACCGGTGTACTGTCCGTTTTGTTGTCTCTGTGAAGAATGTGAAGCATGTGTGGTGCGGCATTTTATCCTCTTTTCTATGGATTATCATATGATTATCACAAAAAACCGTATAATTATAATTACAGCAAGCAAAAGAGGCACCGCACAAAAGAAAAGGTGTGGCAAAGCCCTTTGAGATAGAGAAAGGAAGATTGTGTTATGGCTGATTTTGAAAACAACAATATGAATACTTCGAATGCACAGAATGGTGCGCAGGGCGGTGCAGCGGGCAATGATCCGTATGCATATCAGAATGGCTATTATCGGAACACAACACCGCATCAGGACGAAGCCGTGCACAGCGGCGCAGGCACTGCCGGAAATACCGCAGCTTCTGGTGCAGCACCCCAGAAGGAAAACAACGGCTACACATATGTAAACTACTACTCGGATCCCAACGGCAGAAAGCCGGGAGATCCGGACAAGAAGCCGAAGAAAAAGCATACCGGACTGAAGGTTGCAGCCTTTGTACTTTCTATGGTACTGGTTTCCGGCGCTTCCATCGGTGTATATGAGGGCGTTCGTTCTTATAATAGTGAAAATGGCACCTCCATTGTGGCAGAACAGTCCAGCAGCGCTGACAGCAAGGGCTCTTCCAAAAAATCGGACAGCACCGCTTCGGACAACCAGTCCGGCAGCAGCAGTGATTCCAGTGAAAGCTGGATTCAGCTGGCCTCTACCAACGGCTCCATGTCTGTGGCAGATATCGTCAAGAAGGTAACACCTTCTGTTGTAGGTGTACAGTCCACCTTTGCTACCAGCAACGGAAACAACCAGAACTATTACGGCAATTTCTTCGGCTACGGCGGAAGCGGCAGCGGCCAGGACAACAGCCAGCAGGCAACAGGCGTAGGTACTGGTATTGTTATGTCCAAGGATGGCTACATTGTTACCAATGCTCACGTTATCTATGATGATGAATATGGTTACGGTGAAGCTACTTCTGTACAGGTAACGATGTCCGATGAGACAACCACCTACGATGCGCGCATCGTAGCTTACGATAAAGAAGCAGATATCGCAGTGCTGAAAATCGATGCCGGCGATCTGACACCGGCAGAGTTCGGAGACAGCTCCAAGTGTGCGGTCGGCGAAACTGTAGTGGCAATCGGTAACCCGCTGGGTCTGGAATTCCAGAACACTGTTACCTGCGGCATTATCTCCGCACTGAACCGGAAGGTCACCATCAATGACAACACTATGACCTTGATTCAGACAGATACGGCCATCAACAACGGTAACTCCGGCGGCCCGCTGATCAACAGCTCCGGCCAGGTGATTGGCATCAACTCCGCGAAGATGTCCTCCACTTACTCCAACAACAGTGCCACCATTGAAGGCATTGGCTTTGCAATCCCGATGACAGAAGCCAAGAGCATTATTGATGATCTGATCAATTACGGCTATGTAACCGGACGGCCGCAGCTGGGCATTACCTGCCAGGACGTAACCGAAGCCGTTTCTCAGGCCTATAATATTCCGGTGGGTGCCTATGTCATCAGTGTGACAGACGGGGGTGCCGCAGATCAGGCCGGCATTCAGGCTGCAGATGTCATCACCGCAATCCAGGATCAGGAGATCTCTACAACAGAAGAACTGAACGCTGTAAAGAACCAGTACAATGCCGGTGATACTATAACACTGACCATTGTCCGCAACAACGGCACACCGCAGAAGGTGGAGGTCAAGCTCCAGGAAGTCAAGAGCACCCAAAACTAAGAATCTGTCTTCACAAGCGTATACACGTGTCTTTTCGGCAAATTATGCTCGAAAATCCACACATATTTCTTATGAAGACAGGCTCTAAGGCAAATAATAGAAAAATCAGAATTTCCTTTCCGGCGCGTAAAAATGACGCGCAGTTCCCTGCACATTTCCTGTCCGGCTGCATGTGACCGGAGCAAAGCGGAATCCGCAGGCTAACATCTTTTGACATCTTGTTTTTTTCATACATTCTCCTTATTATTTTTCCGAAGAACCGCTCGGCATGAACTTGCCGGGCGGTTCTTCGTTGCCGTCACCGATTTTTTGCCTGCTGCATAGGATGGAGTGTGACAGATCGTTTCCATCGGAACCGATCGATGCTTCTCACAGGAAGCGGTTTTCCACCGCCATGTGCGTGGAAAAGTTGAAAACCTGTGGAAACTTTCGTCAGCGGCGAGAGAGGGGATAGAACATGGAACAAAAACGAAGCATTCTGGTGGCAGGCGGCGACCTGCGCCAGCGGTATGCGGCGGAAAATCTGCGGCGGCTGCCGGGATGGACGGTGGAAACCCAGGGACTTTTGCCGGAGGAGCCGCAGCCGGAACAGCTGATGCCCTATGACGTACTGGTGCTGCCTATGCCGGCCTGTCCGGACGGAAAAACCGTGCCGGCACCGTTCGGGGACGGGGCACTGTCGCTGGAAATGCTGCTGCGCCACGGGAAACAGGATGCACTGGTTCTGGGCGGCGGCTGTGGAGCAAGTGTGCAAAAGGCGGCAGAGGCGGCCGGTCAGACCGCGGCGGATTACATGCAGCGGGAGGAACTCTGCCTGCGCAATGCCATCCCCACGGCAGAGGGTGCCATCCAGATTGCCATGGAGGAAACCGGAACCACCCTCAGCGGAAGCCGGGCGGTTCTGGTGGGATACGGAAGAATCAGCCAGGCGCTGGCACCCCGGCTGCGTGCAATGGGGGTGGAGGTGACAGTTTGCGCCAGACGCTGTGTCTCCCGGGCACAGGCGGAGCTGCTGGGAATCCGGGCGGTGCCGGTGACGGCGCTTTCGCAGGAGGCAGAGACGGCGGATCTGGTTTTCAATACCGTTCCGGCGCTGCTGCTGCACCGGGAAATTCTGGAAAAGCTGCCGCCGGATGCCCTGGTCATCGATCTGGCATCCCGGCCGGGGGGCACGGATTTTGAGGCTGCAAAGGGTCTGGGCACACAGGTCGTGTGGGCACTGTCCCTTCCGCCGGAAAAGAGAGATTGACACAGGAAAAAACCTGAAGTGTCGGAAATATTAGGGGCAATTTGAAAAATGGAGCGAGAAAATTGTGTAAAAGCGACAAAAACAAGGCAGATATCTCCCGAAGAATTTTAAAAAAATTGTGCGGATGGGCTTGACACGAGGGCAATAATATGTTAAAATACATGTGTAAATTGTTTATGGTGTCAATATATTGTGGCTCCGTAAACAGTAATTTTTGCCGCACAGGCGGCGGCCGGGTATTTCGGAAAAGCGGTTCGAGAACCGGGCGCCGGCGGTTCTGTTGGGGTTGGATGAATGACATCCATGCAGGCGGCAAAGCAACAAACAAAAAGAGAGGTAAAAAAGAATGAAGAATTTTAACAGAGTTCTTGCAGCAGCCGTTGCAGTTCCGGTTGCGCTGGGCCAGGTTCTTGCTATTTCTGCTTCTGCATTTAACGGCGCTGTAACAGAAGTTACAACTGCGGACGTTAAGTATGTAAAGCCGGACATCAATTTCCCGACTAGCGTGGACAAGGACGCAACTACAATCACATTCACTCAGGAATCCAACTGGAACGAAGTCCTGAACAGCAAGCTGGCTTCTGCTGACGGTAAGACCTTTACCGTTGACGCAAAGGCAGTTGCAAACACACTGGGCGGCAGCTACTATGCTTCCCTGATCAAGGACGTTGTAAATGCTTCTGAAAATCCGACCGCTGAGGTTTCCGGCAGCAATGTTACAATCACTGGCACAGCTGATTTCTCCAGCTATGTTGTACCGGATCTGAAGGCTAAGTTCGCAGAACAGGGCTATGGTGATCTGGAACTGAACACAGACAACATGAAGGCAAGCTACACTGCTTCTGTAAAGGCAGATCTGGCAAATGCAAAGGAAGCTGCGCTGGAACTGACTCTGACAGCAGGCGGCAAGACCTATACCACAACAACTGTTGCTGATTATCTGGATGCAATCTATGATGATCTGAGCGCACAGCTGACAAAGATCGTAGCTGATAAGGGCGTAAGCGCAGAAGATGCTGCTGAACTGGCAAACATCGGCGGCGACATCAAGAACAAGGCTGCTGGCCTGCGCGACAAGATCAAGCTGGTACAGGATGCAAACTTCGCTGCAAAGAGCTATGACACCGCAGATCAGGTTGTTGCAGCTGCAATCAACTATGCAGTAAA
>UQYK01000061.1 GCA_900545285.1 uncultured Ruminococcus sp. | reverse complement strand
ACAAGTTACTGAAAATCCAATACAAACCAACTCCACCCGGAACCAGGAATGTAAAATATGTTGAGAATGCAACTGTAAAAATTGTTACTCCCCATTGTCCCAAAGCACCCTGCTCTTTCTGCAACACGTTCGCCTGATTCTGGCATGCACAAAGTAAAACAGTAGAAAGACAGCTGAACAGTGGAATAAGAAGGATCCATGCCAATACAGTAATGTGTGGCACTACAGACAGATCCAGACCAAGAAAATGTGTGTTAATCGTAGCTGCCTGTGCTGCGATCGCCTCAATATCAATGCCTGTCCCTGTCAATGCACTCTGGAAAAAGCTTAAGTTATCCGGATTCTGCAATGCTGCCATTGCCTGAAGCTGTGCGCCGCTCCCCAATTGATCTACCCCCATCAGAGAACAGGTAGCTGCCACGATCTGATCACAGACAGATGTCTTGATATGCATCAAATGCTGCATTGGATTATAAATGACATTAATCAGGCCAAGAACCAATGGAATCTGTAATAACATTGGCACCATACCAAGCATTGGACTATAGTGTGCCTTCTTGAACAACTCCATCTGTTCATCCGCAATGCGATCTTTATCACCTGCATGCTTATATTTAATCTCATTTATCTGTGGCTGGATCTGTATCATTCGAATACTGTTTTTCTGTACCATAATAGATACCGGCAGCATGACGATTTTGCTGACCAATGTAAACAGAATGATTGATAAACCATAGTTTTTCACCAACTGATAGCATCCCCACATGACGTATCCAAGTGGAATACCAAACACCGTGTTAATAAAACTCATCATTTCCTCCTAAAGTGACCGCATCTCAAAATATTAAGACACCTATTTTATTCTTACATACCAAAATAGAATTTTATCAAATAAAAGGAAACTTGTAAACCTGTAAACAATGATTTCATCTTAAGATTTGCTTAAAATCTTACTGGAATCTATTCCGATAGTTTTAAATAAATTCTGTATTTCAACTCCACATCCCGTATCTGCGGAATGATATTATCATACACCTCTTCTTCCTTGAATTTTCTTATCAGATCATCGCTATGTTCATACGCCACACGATCACTGTCAATTGTACTCTCATAATACCGGATCCTGTCTGCCAGTTTATCCATTGTCACAACCTCATGCCCTGATTCTATATCCAAATGGATCTGCTCATCTGTAAGTCCAATAATATTGACAATTGCAATCGCCGGCACATCCCGTCTGATAGCTTCTCCCGCCAACATCTGTATATACTCACAATAACTCTGGTTTCTCTTATCCGGATTGTCCACTTTGTGCTTATGCGTTTCCTGTTTATCTGTGTTTTCTGCATAATACCAGTTTTTTGCGTCTGAGCTTCCGTATAATTCGACATGCTCCGGAAACTTCACTGTCTTGATCACATAGATTGCCTGATCACCAATCACGATATGATCCACATGCACCCCTTTCCTACATGCTGCTCTCTCCGATCTTCTTTGCCAACATCGGACTGGCTATGACGCTGGACGGCCTGACCGGAAAGCTGATCATCTTTATGCTGCTGCTGATGCTTCTTGCTGTTGTCACAAAGGTAATTGGCTGCGGACTGGGTGCGAAAATCATGCGCTATACCAATAAAGAAAGCCTGCAAATCGGTATCGGCATGATCTCCCGTGGTGAGGTTGCATTGATCGTTGCCAACAAGGGCGCTTCTGTGGGACTGATGAGCGAAAAGTTTATGACACCGCTGGTTATCATGGTGGTATTTACAACGATTGTCACACCGATTCTGCTGAAGTTTGTATTCCCGAAGAAAAAGCATGCTTCCGGTAATTCGGATTCCAAAAACGCCCTGGAAACCAGCGGCGTAAATGCACAGCTGGAAGAATCCTAAAGCGCCTGTTTCGTACACAAGCAGTTTTACCGAAGAAAAGGAGAAATCCATGAAGCTTATCACATATTTACAGGGAGACACCGAGCACATCGGCGTACTGACGCCGGAAGAACAGCATGTTGTTCCGGCAGAAGCACTGCACCTGCATTTTGCAGACATGACAGATCTGGCAGTTCGGATGACGGACGAGCAGCGCGATGCTGCCGCCGCAGAATTGCCGCAGAAAACAGCAGAGGCCATTCCGCTGGAACAGGTAAAAGTTCTGGCGCCGATCCCCAGACCGGCACATGACATCATTTGTCTGGGTGTCAATTTCTCCGAGCACGCCAAAGAGAGCGTGGGTGTTATGGGAAAGGAATACGGCGGCGAACGCAAGTTCCCCATCTACTTTGCCAAGCATGTCAATGAAGCAGTTGCGCCGGGAGACAGCATTCAAGGACACTTTGATATTGTTTCCGAACTGGACTATGAAGTAGAAATGGCATTTGTTGTCCGGAAGGATATTCTGGGTGCAAAGGCAGAAGATGCTGCTTCCTACCTGTTCGGCTACACGATCATGAACGATGTCAGCGCACGGTGCATTCAGATGCGGCACAAGCAGTGGTTCCGCGGAAAGAGCCTGGACGGTTTTGCACCTATGGGGCCATGTCTTGTGACCGCAGACAGCTTCCCGTTTCCGCCAAAGCTGAATCTCACCTGTAAGGTAAACGGAGAACTGCGTCAAAAGTGCAACACAGAGCTGTACATTCACAACATTCCCTATGTGATTGAAGAACTGTCTCACGCTATGAAAATTCCGGCCGGAACGATCATTTCTATGGGAACACCGGCTGGTGTAGGCATGGGATTTGTTCCGCCGAAATATCTCAAGCATGGTGACGTTGTTGAATGCGAAATTGAGGGAATCGGAAAGATCATCAATCCGGTAGACTAAGTGCCTGGCTTTACTGGCACGTTTCGGCAGAGTTTGCCGCACCTGTTCTCACAAAGACGGGCTTCAAAAAAGTCTCAGGATTCCCATCCAAATTTTTTCGAAAATGCCCCTTGCATTTTTTACGGAAATCTGATACAATATAGGTCGAATAAAAGCGATGCCTGACAGGCTGAAATGTCAGGCATCGCTTTTTTATTTTTAGGAGGTTCATTCATATGCCAAAAACAAAACTGCAAAATCCGGTGTTCACTGCGCTCATGGTATTCTGCATGGTTTACTGCATGACCACATATAACATTGCCCGGCAAATGAGAACGCTGCGTATTACAAAAAGCCGCACAGAACGCTTACATTCTGTACGGCTTTTTGCAGGTTATCTGAAACCTGATTTATTTGGGGAGAAAAATCTTTTGCAGCTGCTCCGGTGTCATTTTCTGCTCCGGCCGGAATGCATCTGATTTTGCGTAGGACAAAATGCTCTTCGCAAACCATCGCACTTCCGGACGCTCTGCCGCAGAAGACAGCCGGCTGGTGCATACCAGAAGGCAACCATTCTACTGTGCCATCCTGCGGCAATACCGTCCGCATGGAAACTTTCGCTGTGAACATTTCGCCGGAGATGAGCGTATAGGACGGAAACTGCGCCAGAAGCACACAGTCTGAGCAGAACATCCGCCATTCCTCCGGAGTAATCAGTCCCTTGCTCTCCATAAAGGCATCCAGCATGCCTACCAGTGCCGTTCCCTGTCCGGAAAAATCCTGGAGATCCAGAAGCTGAAATCCTGCAACATACTGTGACCGCATGGCAGCTTCGATTTCTTCCTTATAGCAGGCCGCCGCCAGCGCGCCGCTGCATTGAAAGAAGTCCTCTGCCTGGGACAGCATGCCTTTTGCCGCCAGCCGTTCCCGGAAAATCTCAAAATTCCGCGCTTTCAAAGGCCCGGTATACTTTTCAATCTCCCGAAAATTCGGGTAGACTTCATACTGGCCGATTTCGTGAGTAATTACCGGCTTTGTGGGAATCAGGCCGCCGGCCGATTTGCTGACCTTAACCTTTTTCACACCGGTTCCATACTGAATCTCAATTTCCTCTGCGGCCTCTCCGTCTGCATCTTCCTTCTGCTCCGGAAAAATAATGGTATCATACTGATGCATGGTAGAGGGACGGTCGGTCTGCACATGTCCCAGAGGGGCATCGCACATGCCGTAGGAGCCGCGAATCAGCCGCTCTTTGCTGAGACGCACGCCGACAAAATAGTCATCCTCCGGCAGTACCAGGGGAAAATGCTGAAAGTTATTGCAGCCCTGCGTATACAGACAGCGGCTGTCCCGCGCCTTATAATGCCGCAGAATTTCTCCCAGACGTTCCGGGCTGCCCCACAGTTCATTTCCCAGAGAAAACATCACAAAAGACGGATGGTTTCCGAATGCATCCAGCATCTGATCTCCCAATGCAATGAGATACTGCTGTTCTGCTTCCTGATAGCCTTCTTCTCCGGGAGCCGCAATGGCTCCCCAGAACGGCAGTTCCGGCTCCATGTAAATGCCCAGCAAATCTGCGGCCGTGAAAGCAGCATCCGGCGGGCAGCAGGTGTGAAAACGATAGTGGTTGATGCCGTAGTCCTTGGCCGTCTGTAAAATCCGGATCCATTCATTGACATCTGTAGGCGCATAGCCGGTACGGGGAAAGATCATGCCGTCATGCTTGCCGCGCAGCATTGTAGGCTTACCGTTTATGGTGAAACGGGTGCCGTCTGCACAGAATTTGCGCATGCCGAAGCTGACAAAACCATTGTCCTGCTCATCAATCTGATAAAGAAGGAAATACAACGCCGGCTGATACTCGCTCCATTCATAGTACACTGTTTCCAGCGGAATGGTTACGGAAGCCCGGCCGTTTTGATCTGCTTCCAGCTGTGCCTGGAACACAGGCACGGGAATCACCTCATCAGCAAACTGCACATTACCTGTAAGGGTAAAAGCTGCTGTCTTTGCGCCATGAAGCTGCATAGACAATGTAACCTGCTTCTTATCCGGATCCGGATAAGCCTGCACATGATCGGCGTATACATCCGAAAATACACGCAGCATCATTTCTCCGGTAATCCCGTTCCAGTTAGACTGGGTATCCGGCGAGGTCAAATGGCCGCCCTTGGTCGGATAGCCGGTATTCTCCACCAAAACCACAATTTCCGTCAGCGGCTTTGTCACAAATGCAGAAATATCATAGACATGGGGCGTGCAAAGGCTGTCACAGGAGCCAACCTTTTTCCCGTTAATCCAAAGGGTAGTCATCCGCGTCCGCTCCAGCGTCAGCTGCATTGGAAGCCCGATATGCTCCGGATTTACATAGATGGTTTTACGAAACCAGGCCTGTCCTTCAAAGGCATAGGCATCGGTCAAAAATCCCGTTTCCCGGTTAGGATTGGGACTTCCCTTCTTTGCCAGGGAAGTAGTTCCCGGCAGGGAAATGGTATCTGTAAATGCTGACGGCACCGTGTTTTTCCGCATCTGCGCCATGGAAAAATCCCAGACACCCGTCAGATCATAGCAAGCAATCATACTTTTCTTATCCTTTCTGTTTGTTGTAAACGAGTTTTTTCCCATTCAGTGTAGCATATTGCAGCGGCAGTGTCAAGAAATAAACTGTAATGTTCCTCACCATATGGGCACATTAAAACAAAAGCCTTTCTGACGAAAAGGGCAAAAAATAACAGAGGTGCTTCCATATAAAACACCTCTGAAAAGTTCATGCTATCAAAGATTCCACAGCCTTACTTCCAAAACAGAAAAGCAGCGGAGCTGTAATCATAGTAGTCATATGTATCTGTGGTGGAAACGATTCCGATAACGAGCAGAACCACAAGGACAATCACAATTACAGAAATGGCAATGCCGATAATCGAACAGATCAGTCCGGCCATGGTCGTGCCATTGTTGTTTGTTTCATTGCGCTTGGCTTCTTCCTTTCTCGATATAATCGCCAGTATCAGTCCGACAATTCCCGGAATCAGGCCAAATCCATAGCTGCAGGAAAACACAATTGAAATAATCCCCAGAATCATAGATGCAACAGATTTGCCGTCAGTCTTCTTGGGTTGCATCATCGGATAAGGCGTTCCCATCTGCTGCCCCGGCATAGGCGGCATCGGCTGTCCGTACATTGGATTCGGTGCATTATACGGCGCATTGTTCGGATTCTGTCCATAGGCATTCTGATAATCAGCATAAGGCTGCTGCGTATTCGGAATGTTAGCTTCCGGCGAATACGGATTGCTCTGGGGTGCAGAATAGGAAGGTATCTCACTGGCAGACGAATTGTTAACATACGGATTCTCATTTGCGGTATTTTCCGGTTCTGAAGGTGCTTCCGCGGAATCCGGCTGATTCCAGGCCGGCATCTCGTTTTCTTCTAACAGCGTAGTCTCCTCCGGAATTTCCGCTGTATCCGGCACAGCTGCGCTTTCTGCCTCTTGCAGCTCCATAGGTGTGCCGCAGTTCGGGCAGTAGTGGACATCATCGGGAACAAGTTCGCCGCAGGTTTGACAAAATGGCATACTAAAAATCCTCCTAAATCAACGGGAAAAGCTGTTGTTTTTCTTGATTGCAGCAAAAATGATATGTTTCATTCTTCTGAAAACAGTATAACATATTGGCATCTTTTTGTCAAACTATTTCATAGAATCTGATTTTCCGCGCTGCTGTTCCTGCTGTTTTTTCAGAACACGTACATCCGTTCCCACAAATTGCAGACAAGTATACGTTGTAAAAATCCGGGACGTAATCCGTTCATCATACTGATAGGAAATCCCGTCATAGTCCATATTGGTACTGATAATCGTGGGCTTTTTCCGGTTCATCCGGGTATTTACGATGTTGTACACTGCGGACTGATAAAACTGAGACCGAAACTCCGTGCCCAGATCGTCCAGAATCAAAAGATCACAGGACAGCAGCATTTCCAGCGTATCTGTCCCCTTTTCCTCCCGACCGAAGTGCTCCTTTTCCACCTGCCGCAAAAAGTTGATCACAGAATCATACAGCACACTGAACCCCTTTTGCAGCACTTCGTTTGCAATGGCAAGGGACAGATGGGTTTTTCCCAGTCCGGTTTTGCCGAACATCAGAATGCTGGGGGAGGACAGCGTAAAATGGGAGGCATATTCCCGGCAAAAAAACAGTACCCGTTCCATAGCGGCATAGCAATTTCCACCGGTTTCCGTATGCTGTCCCTGATAATAGGAAAGGGAAAAATTCGAAAAACTACAGGATTCAAACTGTACGCTCTGGTTCAGTTCTTTTACTGCCTGCTTCGCGGCCAAATCTGTCACGCAGGTGCAAAAGGTGCCGCCGTAATACCCGGTGTCCTGACATTTTTCGCAGGTATAGTGCATTTCCAGATAATCCTGGGGATAGCCGTGCTGCACCAGCAGCTGCCGAATCATCTCCTGCGCCTGCATATTCTGCTGCCGCAAATCCTCTATCTTTTGCGAAATATCCTGGCCGCTGCGAATAATCTGCATCAGATCCCGTCCGGTACGGAACAGCTGACGGTTAATTTCCGCAATCTCCGGAATCCGCGATCCCACTTCCTCCACACGTTCCCGATTTTGTGTTTCTGCATAATTCCGCCTGGCGGAAACAGTTCGCAGTGCATATTCTAACCGATCTTCCTTCATTTCATTTCCCTTCTTTTTTTCAGGAGCCTTTTCCAAACGCCTGCTTCCTATTTCAGAGTGTGCTGACACGATAATATACCCATCCTTTCACCGGCCGCAAGGAAAAACTGCAACGATAAGGATGAGCGGCAGACGTTAAGAATCAATATTATATACGAACGATTTATAGGCCTGTGCATTGTCGCTTTCCGGAATTGCCGGCTTTGCATTTCCCTGCTTTCTGCCGTCCCCGGCTGACGGCTTATCCTTGGTATCTACGTCTATCCGGGTACGGTATCCGGCATCCATCCAACGCATCAGCACCGCATTTAAATAAGGAAACGCCAGCTTATCTGTACTCTCCAATGTTTTTTCATAGGCATACGTAATCAGTTCCATGGGAATCTGCCGATCCTGCCACAGATCAATGAATTCCTGCTGCTTCGGTGTCGGCTTCCGGTTCATTTCAAACGCCTTTTGAATATGCCCGGTAAAGCTGCGGCGATGCTCGACCTCGTTAATGGCTGCATTTACCTGGGGCAATGTCTGAATGCCTTCATTCCACCAATTGGTAATCATGGACTCCGCATAGGAAACGCTGGGCTTGTCAATGGATTTACAATATAATAATACCGTGAGAATAATATCGCTGCCGATATTATTGTAATCATGCATCCAGACCAGCGCCTTTTGCTCAATATGCCGCAGCGGCCGTCCCAGCTGCTGTTCCGACAGCTGAAACAGAGTTTTCAGGTCCTCCGATTTTTCCAGAGCCGCCGCAATTTCCAGAGGGCTTAGTTCCCCGCTCTTGGCATTTGACAGCGTTGCAAGAGAACCTGTATGCCGCTTTGTTCCCTTCGGTTCAGCCGCCGGGGGAACACGGCCTGTCTCTGCCTGCCGCTGTGTCTCTGCCGTGGCTTCTCCAGGTGCGAACAAATCCGTCTGCGACCAGAACAGCAGCGCCTCCTCCACCAATTCATCTGAAACAGAAAGCGCCTCTGAAATTTCGCTTTGCTCCACCTGCTGTCCATTGTGCCGCAGCAGATAGAGGAGCACTTTCAGCTGAGACGGCGTAGACAGCTTGAGATATTGATCTACAACGGCATTAGGCACACCGAACATCTGACCAAAGCCGCCCATATGTACTGTATAGTCCACGAATTCCATTCCTCCTGTAAATTTTCAAAAAAGACTTGACAATCCTAAAAAACTATGGTAAAATAAATTATGTTGTCGCCGACATGTTGGAATTGGCAGACGAGACGGACTCAAAATCCGTTGCCAGCGATGGCGTGTGGGTTCAAGTCCCACTGTCGGCACCAGATTCAGAAACCGCGGATACGTTTTTCGTATTCGCGGTTTTTTGCTTCTGCCTGCATCTTATGCAAATGCCCTGAAAAAAAGTACAGCAGATAGAAAAAAAGCCCATGCTACAAATGTAACACAGGTATCATTTCCGTACTCCATATTCGAAATACTTGGCGTGCCCAGAGGGATTCGAACCCCCGACCTACTGGTTCGTAGCCAGTCACTCTATCCAGCTGAGCTATGGGCACGTATTCACTGTTGTGTCTCACAACGTTATATATTATAGCACGTCCTCTGTCTTCTGTCAACCCTTTTTTTGCTGTTTTTCAATTTTTGTCATTTTGCACAATTTATCACAGGCTCAAATCTATACAGCCGGCATTTTATCCATTTTGCAAAGAATGCTCCGGTTTTCACGCCGGAGCATTTCCATGAGACAATCCTCTATCATAGTCAAATTGTTCTGGTGAAAAGCGGACTCCTTTCGAAGGGATTACAGGAGACCGCCTGCCAGCTATTAAAGATAGTCTTTGATCAGACCAATACAGGACTTACAGATCTTCTTATCATTGAAGTCAATCAGATCATCTGTCCGGGAGCAGAGTGCGCAGCAGCACTGTGCCTTTTGGATAATGATTTTTTCTCCTTCTGTATAAATCTGCAGATAGTCATTACATTCGATTTGAAGCTGACGGCGCAGTTCTTTCGGCAATACAAAACGGCCGAGACTGTCAACGCGACGCATAATTCCAGAATCTTTCATTTCTCTATTTTCCTTTCATATCGTAGTTATTTTTGCATACAGGGTGCACAGCCATATTTTTTAACAAAACCATG
>UQYK01000060.1 GCA_900545285.1 uncultured Ruminococcus sp. | reverse complement strand
AGTTCGTACAGGGATTTCAGTGTGTTATCTGTACTTTCAGATGCCAAGGCATAGCCAATGGCGGCACTGAGCTTCCATTTCTGTTCCGGCTTGTTATAGGCCTGCATATGTTCCTGTAAATCAGCGATGATCTGATCAATTCGCTTTTTATCCGTATTATAAATGATTCCAATAAATTCATCGCCTCCAGAGCGACCGATAAAGTTACCGGCTGGAATGCAGTCTAATAGAACCTTTGCAAAAGAAGCGATCATTTTATCACCGGCATTGTGCCCGTAGGTGTCATTGGTTTTTTTCAGATTGTTCAGATCAAAGACCATGAAACACAGATTGTGGTCTGAAATGCGCCCGGTATGGATAAGCTCATTACATTTGTTCCGATTATAAAGACCAGTTGCTTTATCTCGGAAAAGCTTATCCTGTGCACCGCGAAATGTAAATATGCCCACTGCAACAACATAGATCAAGATGCTGATCATGGTGAAGAAGATAGAATCGGAAGATTTGGAAATCAGATAATGCAGCATATCTAAAACCACAGAGAACATCAGGAAAATCATAGAAATCATAAACAATTTATGCCGGATGTCATTTTTGTGTTTTTGATAGGCAAAGCATTCAAATACCATGAGAATGACGGCTTGGGCAAGGATTATATATTGGTAGATTCCCAGTGTTTCCCGCAGTGCCACCAATTGAAACAGATGCAGTAAAATGGCTGTTGATGTCAAAACTGTATTTCCTATGATAAAGCAGCGCATGGTTTTTTGCACAAGGCTGTTTGGACGTGCAGACTTGTAAATGTAAATCGAAACAAACATCGGAAGCATAACTATTGCAAGATTGCTCAGATAGGAAAAGAACTGTACATGTCCGGGGGCAAGCCAGGCAATGAGACGCGTATCTGAAATTTTCCAGACACCAATCAGAATAGAAACGATACCTAGTGGTGCAAGACTCAGGCGCATCTGCATTTTAATGTGATAATACAGCGCAATACTGAGATACACCGCTCCAAAGAGAATTAAAAAGAAGCCAATCAGAAAGAACAGAGCATCATGCCGGAAAATCTGAAGAAACAGCGGATACTGGCTTCCTTCGTAGAAAACCACATTCCGGTCTGCAATTGTATGATATAGAGGCTGTATTTCAACAGTAACTTCCTTTTCGCTGTCTGCACGAAGCAGTGTCAAATTCACCCAATAACATCCAAGAGCACTAACAGAATTTGTGTCGGAGCGGTGGTTATCATATACTAAGCTGCCATTGATGGAAACCTTTGTGTTACTGTTGATGACGTAGAACATCAGCTGCTTTTCTGTCATGTTATTGTCCAGGCGAAACCGGAACGTGCGGGTGATGCCCGTAGGACTGTTGCTATCAGAAATAGATTCTTCTGTAATATCTTGTACAGTTTTGTATTGGGGAACCGATCGGTCGGTGTCCAAAAGATTCTGGGCGGATTTTTCACAGAAAAATCCGGCACCCAGCAGCACAATAACGAGAAGAAGCAGAAATATATGAATCAAACAGGAATATTTCTTGATCATAGACCCTCCTCCTGAAAGAACAAACGAGACGTGTTTTCGATCTGCCAAAAGAAATATTATGTTGCAGAATCTGTATCTTCTGCATGCTTCACTTCCATATTTTTAGGTAGAATGAGATTCAGCAGAATGGATACCAGGAATACAACTGCAACGCAGTTCTGCGCAAATACATTCTGCACCATCTGTGGAAAGATGGTAAATAAGTCTGCACACTGTGTAAACCCAAGGCCAATGCTGAGAGACAAGGCAGCAATGATGGTGTTGCGCTGCGTAAAGCCACATTTACTCATCATTTGCAGGCCGCTGACCACAATGGTGCCAAACATCATAATGGTGCATCCACCCAGAACAGCATCCGGAAGTGTTGATAAAAGCGCGCCGAAAATGGGAAAAATCCCGGCTAAAATCATAATGACTGCGCCAATTGCAATGGTAAATCGGTTGACTACCTTTGTCATGGCAACCAGTCCTACATTTTGGCTGAATGACGTAATGGGAAGGCATCCCAGAAGCGAGGACAAGGAACTGATAAATCCGTCACAGGCAATGGAGCCGGAGGTTTCTTCTTTTGTAACATCTCTGCCCAGGCCGGACGCTGTGAGTGCTGAGGTATCACCAATCGTTTCCGTTGCAGATACCAGGAAAATCAAAGTGACAGAGATAATTGCATCCAACCGGAATTCCATATGAAATGGCATGATATGCGGAACGGCCAGGATTGCAGTGTTATGGAGCGCAGAAAAATCCACCTTTCCCATGAAAATTGCCAGGATATACCCCACTACTAAGCCAAACAGCACGGAAAGCTGTTTGAAATAGGATTTGGCAAAAATGTGGAACAGAATGCAACACAAGAGTGTAATACTGCCGAGAATCCAGTTTTGGACAGAACCGAAGTCTGCGCTTCCGCTTCCACCGCCAAAGGAGGTGGCGCCTACAGTCAGCAGGGAGAAGCCGATGGCAGTGACAACGCTGGCGGAGACAATAGGGGCAATGAGAGATAGCCAGAATTTTGCAAACAGTCCTAAAACGCCTTCGATGATACCGCCGATCAACACCGCGCCCATAATTGCACCATAGCCGTATTGTGCGCCGATAAAGCACAGCACAGAGACAAAGGTAAAACTAATTCCCATTACAATCGGAAGACCGGAACCAATTTTGTGGGCAATGGGAAACAGCTGTACCAAGGTACCGATTCCGGCAATCAGCATTGCGCTTTGAATCAGCATTGCCGTGTCTGTTCCGCTCAGGCCGCATGCCTTTCCGACAATTAAAATTGGCGCGATATTTGCCACAAACATTGCCAGAATGTGCTGTAATCCAAATGGAATCGCCTTGTAAATCGGAACCGTTCCATTTAACTGGTAAATATTTTGTATGGAAGCATTTGCTTTCAGTTTTTGAAAAAGTTGTTTCTTCATAGAATCTCCCATACCTTACTGCTGCCTGAACACGATGGTGCCATTTGCAGCATCCATACTTTCTACGATTGCGAGAGACTCCAGAGGATAACCCAGATTGCGGATGATGCGTCCGCCCTGCTGGAATCCTTTTTCTACTGCGATACCGATTCCTTCTACAGTTCCGCCTGCCTGTGAAACAATGGAAATCAATCCCTGCAGTGCACAGCCGTTTGCCAGAAAGTCATCAATAATCAAAACATGATCTTCTGGATGGAGAAATTTTTTGGAGACAATGACCTGGTTTTTGCATTTGTGTGTGAAGGATTCTACCTCCGCCACATATACTTCTCCATCGATGTTCACGCTCTTTGATTTTTTTGCAAAAACAACCGGGACATGAAAACATGCTGCAACAATACATGCAATGCCAATTCCAGATGCTTCAATGGTCAGGATTTTATTGATCGGCTTTCCGGAAAAGCGGCGTTTAAACTCCTTTCCCATTTGCTGAAACAGCTCAACATCCATTTGATGGTTCAAAAAGCTGTCTACCTTTAAAATGTTTCCTTCTTTTACAATGCCGTCTTTCACAATACGTTCTTCTAAAAAATTCATGATAATCCCTTTCTGCTCGTGCTGTTATTGAAAGATATGGAATCTGATTTTGCGATTTGATGCAAAGAAATCCGCTCCCCATCCGGAAAAACAAATACCTGCTCATAGGTCACCTGTAATACTGCTGCAATCTGAAGCATCTCGTCCAGCGTGACTGTATCGCGTTTGATTTTTTTCCAGAAATTCTGAGGAGTTTGCCCGATCATTTTTGCAAGTGCAGAGACAGAAACCTGTTTTTTTTCGCATAAAGCACAGATAATGTCTGAAGATTTCATACGGCGCATACCTCCTTTTCCGCGGAAATCAGATATATACATCATTATAAACCATTTGGTTATGCGGTACAAGAAGTTCTGACTGCTTTCTTGTAAACTTTTTGTATCTCCTGCCGCAAAATGCAAAAAAATACCGTATCCGGTTTTTCATGCAGATACGGTACTTTTTAAAATCATTTTTATGATTGCTATTTAGTCTTGATAAGTCACCCATTCATAGGCAGCTGTCAGTGGTGTTGTGCCGTCAAAGGCCTTCAGCCAACTGTCAACACCGATCCCCGGCCATACATTCATCATGATTTTTCCGGGCGTAGACGGAATATTACTGGTTGCCTGGTATACTTTTTTTCCATCCACATACCAGGTGATAGAATCCGGCTGCCAATCAAAACCATAGGTGTGGAAGCCTTCGGATGCATCAAATCCCAGATCATACATGTACTCGTGATTCCCGACACCATTGGTGTAATAATTGAGCTGCACTTTTGTTGTGTCCTTTCCCAGGATTTCAACGTCAATTTCATCCCAGGGATTGTCTTCAGAAGGGCCGGTATAGGTAAAGAATGAGGAAACAACGCCATCATTTTTTATCGCTTTCATAGAAGTTTCGTAGTATCCATACTGATAGTGATCTAAGGAACGATACTCTGCTCCAGTATAGTGATATTTTCCGGTTGTGTCCGCATCAATGGTCAGCTGCAATGTCTGATCCCGGAAGGCGGTATTCTTTTTCGTCCAGCCGCAGTCAAAAGGATTTCCGTTTGTCCAGCCGTCTGAAGCTTCAAAAAGCGGAGTGGCACCTTTCCGGAAATCAGCCAGCATGGTAGCATTTTCATTTGGCTCGTTTCGGTCTGTGTCCGGCGTTTCCGGCTGATCCGGCTGATCCGGGGTTATTGGTGCTTGCGCCAAAAGCATCTGCCGGAGCTTGGAGATATCCATTCCATTGACAAGCTGGTCTACGGTTACATCAGCCAATTTTCCCTGTGATGCTGTCAATTTGGTATCACCCAGGACATATTTTTTCAGCAGAACCAAATCGGCAATGGTCACCTGCTGATCTTGGTTAACGTCACCCAGCAGATCATCTTCCGGTGTCTGCTCAGCAGAGCTGCCGATTGCCAGGAGGTAAACCAGCGGAGAGTTCCAGTAAATACAGATTTCGTTTGTGGAATAGCTTTCTGAATGATCTACATACCGTTTTGCCGGTGCGACGTTTGAACAATACGCTTTTGCTGCACTGTCCTCTAAATTGGAATTCACACCGCCGACCAGCATGCCTTTCATAGCCTGCCCTTTTGCCATAGAGGGTCTGTGGTGGGGATGTTCCGGTGAAACGGTTCCATATCCGGTGACAAAGCATTCTCCCAAGGGATTACTGCCTAACAGGTAGTGAAGATTGCTCTTTGAGGTCTGTGCATAATCGGAATTATCAGAAACCAGATATGCCAGCTGCGAGATAACGCCTGCATTTGCTACGGTCATATTGCTTCCCCAGTTAAATGGTGAAACAGATACGCCATAGGGGGTGCTTTGTGCTGTTTTGCTGAACTTTTCCGCTTCTGCCAAAACTGCACTTTTTGCACGCAGATACACATCAGAAGAAGTGTCTGCATTTGGCATGGTGAGAATCGCAATGTTGCCATAATCTCCGACAAGCTTCCAGTCCATTCCAGTTTGCACGCGCATTTCTTTCAGCGCTGTAAAGTAGGTGTCCTCCCCTGTGCTGCGCCACATTTGTGCGGCCGCCCAATAGCGCTCATCGGTATCAGAATAATCACCGTAGTCGCCTGTGGTGATATCTGTGGGATTTTGATAGATGAGATTGGGATTTTTCTGTAAGAAATCCCATGCTTTTGTTGCGGCATCCAGACAGGTTTTTGCAAAATCCGGGTCAAATGCCTGATAATATTCATATGCCATGGCCATCGCTGCGCAGAAATCCGCAGTCGCAGTTGTAGTAACTGGTGTAAGAATCAGCGGATTCGTTTCCATTTCCGGCATTACATAGCCCGGAAAGTTTTCACAAGTTACTTTGTGATGAACGCCGCCGTTTTCGTCCTGCATTTTCAGCATCCATTCCAGTTCATACCGGGCTTCGTCCAGAACATCCGGTACACTGTTCCCGCTTTCCGGAATGCCAGAATCGTCTCCGAATAAGGATGGATTTGCAGCATATGCATACAGCAGATCTGCAATGGTCTTGGCACCCGGTACCACATAGCGCCCGTAATCTCCGGCATCATGCCATCCACCGCTGACATCTCTGGTTTCATTGGTGCCGTATACGGTTGCAAGGCCGGTGTGGCATGCTTTATGCGCAAAAGTGTCATCCTGTATTTCAGTTCCGCAACGCTGGAGATAGAGCATTTTTACAGTATCGTCCAGGAGTGTGTCATAGGCATCTTCTCCGATGCTGAATTCATAGGATTGATCTAGATCACCGCAGGTAATATAATAGGTACCAGGAGCGGTTACCGCAGAAAAGTCTCCGGTCCAGTCCGTTTCATTTGCAGAGGTATTGGTGACTGGCTCAGAAAGCGTTCCGGTATAGACAACGTTTCCGGAATCCTTTTGCACAACGGAAAAGGTGGTTTCTGTTGTTATATCTCGGAATACTGCCGTTTTGGTATCATTTGACAGATACCCAACCTGATCGGTGAGGATAGATGGCGCGTAGGGTTGGATCTCGGAGTAATCAACGTTGGAGTCATCCACCAGTTCGATTTTTACATTATCCAGGTAGATTTTATGCGCCGGCAGATCTTCCCCCTGTGTTCCACAGTTGAAAACCAACTTTGCCATAACATCGGTGTCTTTTTTCATGGTGAAGGTGTAGTCAACAGTCTGCGGTGTAGAAGTCAGGTCAATTTGTTTCCAGGAATATGACTGATAGGTGCCGCCGTTTTGCTGAAGCATTCCTTCTATCGTGCGGTCGATGGTGGAAGAAATGTCATACTGGATGTGATAAACACCATTTTTGTAGAGCGGTACAATATCATAATAACACTGTACGGAATAGTTTAATTCTCCTACAGAAGAGACACTGAGTGCAAGCTGTCCGTTTTCGGTGGAAAGCGATGCACTGCCACCGCTTTCCTGGTATTTGCCCCAGCCGGAAGTACCGCTGTCAAAGGTGGAGTTGCTGACCAGATTGATGGGTGTAGCGGCAGCCGGAAGCGTAGCCATGCAGCTCATAGACAGTGCAGCAGCACAAATTACGGATAAAATGCGATTCCATTGTTTAAAATACATTATGATAACCTCGCTTTTTATAGAATTTAAGCAGAATCGTTACGCTTAGTATAGCATAAACCTGTTTCATTTTATATCAATTTTGTGCGAAAAATAGTGAAATATTGACCCGAATCAAAATTTTTTCCCTATCATAATATTATTTTTGTGCAAATATACTATATAATGAAATGAGGTCTTTTTCAATTGACTTTTTTCCGGGAATGTGCTACAATCAAAACAGATCATAGGTCATTTTGTTTGAAAAATCAAGATTGGCAAGCAGAAAGGGCGATTGTATGACAAAAATTGATTTGATTACAGGAATTTTAGGCTCCGGAAAGACTACATTTCTTCGCAGGTATGCAAAAGATCTTTTGCAGCAGGGAAAGCGAATTGCCATCTTGGAAAATGATTTTGGTGCTGTCAATATCGATATTGCGATGCTGCAGGATTTGAAGTCGGAAAATTGTCAGCTGGGTATGATTACCGGCGGCGGTGATCCGGATTGTCACAAAAGGCGCTTTAAAACACAGCTGATTTCACTGGGCATGCAGCATTTTGACCGCATTATAATAGAACCATCCGGAATTTTTGACATGGATGAATTTTTTGACACCCTGCATGAAACACCTTTGGATCAGTGGTTTGAGATCGGCAGCATTCTGACCATTGTAGATGCAGAAATGCCGGAGGTGCTTTCAGAACAGATGGAATATCTGCTGGCTACAGAAGCCGCCTGCTGCGGAAAATTGATTTTGAGCAAGTGGAATCCGGAAGGACAGGAAACAAAGGAGGCGCTTGTTTCCCGCATTCTAAGTCATATAAACCGTGCATTGTCCGGTGTACAGTGCAGCCGGCAATTTCAGGAATCAGATCTCCTGGTTCGTGTGTGGGATACATTAACAATAGAGGACTTTCAGGCATTGCAGTCTGTGGGCTATCAGAATTATAGCTATGTAAAGCAGTTTCACACAGACAATATGGAAAGCGAAGTGCATTATTTCATGCATTTGCGGTTTCCGGAAGAGAAAATACGCGAACTTATCCAAACCATTCTGTCAGATACAGACTGCGGAAAAATCTATCGTGTGAAAGGAACGCTGCCTGCAAATGACGGCACCTGGTGGAAAGTGAATGCAACCACAGAAAAAATTGAAATGACATCTGTCAAGGATGGACAGGCCGTATGGATTGTCATTGGAGATCATGTCTCCCGTGAAAAAATTGATGCACACCTTCTTCCGTATAATACCGATCCGGAATATGTGTCGATCTGAAAGACACGCTTTCTTCAAAAATATGCGAAAAAACAGCCTTGTGGAATATTTTTGCGGGACAGTTTTTATAGTTCATGCAGCCATTTTAAATGCTTATGCGTGCAAAAGGGCTTCTGGAATGATGTCCGCCATCTTTTGATACGCCAGCGGACTGGGATGCAGGTGATCTCCGCTGTCAAAGCCTTCCCGAAAAGCGGCTGGATGGTTTGGATCGCAGACAGCCTGGTCAAAATCAATACAGCCATCCGCTTCATCGGTGGAACGAATCCATGTATTTACCTCATTGCGGAGCGCTTCCCGAAATTCTGCATAGGTTCTCCATCCGAAAATCGGGAGCAGTGTGCCCAGATAAACACGCAGTCCCTTAGACTTTGCAATTTGGATATACATGCGAAGTCCGTCAATCAATTCTTCCGCAGTGGGCAAATCACTCCAGGGGCGAAATGGATTGATGTCAGTTCCTACTGGGTGTATGATATCGTTGATGCCGTGCTGGATAATCACTGTATCAGCACCGGAAACTTCGATTTCTCTGGGAAAGCGCGTCTCCCCTTTTAACCCATAAGAATCGTATGTGATGTTGTCATATTGCCGGAGAATCCGTGTGCCGCAAACTGCTTTTCGGACAATTGCGGTTGTGCCGTCTCCTATCTTTAATGTACGCCGCATTAGTTCGTCCGGCCATGCTCCGGCTGTAATGGAGTCTCCATAACAAATGATGGCGCGCTGCTGTTCTCCGGTAAGCACTTCAATATCGCTGAGGAAATAATAGAGGTTCGTTTTTTTAGAGGTGTTTGCATCCAGCTGTGCAAGTGTTGTTTGATTGCCCAGAGCAAAAAATCCGCCGGAGAGCGGTCCGGAAATCCGTACACTGGAACGCATTTCTGTAAACTCCTTTAACCACAGGCTGACTGCAATGTGCGTTCCCTTTTGAAATGAAAATTGAATGGGATCACTTTTGATACGCTCCCCTGCCGGAATGGTAACAGAGGCACTACCGGAAAATGTCAGCGGTACAGAGGTATCCGGATCAATTCTGCTGTCACCTTCTGCCTTTGCAATCCAGACTTCTGAAATGGTGACCGGCTCAGTTCCACAAAAATTGTCCAGAGTAATCCGGATGGCTTCCCCGTCCAGCAGCATAAGAACCGGATAGCGCAGGGTCAGATTTTTGGTATAATTTTCTGGACGGCGCTCTGTAATGGAAATTGCATTGCCCCAGGCAGTAACCCACTTTTCTTTCATGATGATCTCCTTTGCTTCAAATGGATAAAGTCAAAAAGAAAAAGGTACAAATGCAAAATTCGTACCTTTTTGGTGCCGCTGACCGGACTTGAACCGGTACGGTATCGCTACCGAGGGATTTTCACACTACTCTATGTTACCATAGCCACACAAAACTGCATGTTGTAGTCCGGACTTGGTCTTTACCATATCCTTTCGGACTTAGGTAGTCGGTGTAAGGTCTCTACACTCACCCTTGCGAGTTAGCACGGCGTTCTGTTTGCGCCTTCGCCGTTTTAGCCGACTTCTACACCGCAGATTTCTCTGCGGGCACTCTCTGTGAATCTATCACAGACGTATTTTTTTATCAGTACGTGCAAACATCAAAGTCCCTTGTGTCTGCCTATTCCACCACAGCGGCATATTCAATTTCTCTTGCATCAAAATGACTGCAAGGTTAAGTATACCATAAACGCTGTATTTTGTCAAGTATTTGTGCGAAAAAAGTTGGAACTACAGGCTTTTGGAAAAATTAAACCGGGAGAAAAGCAGGCGGCGGTCATTCTGCACTGTCAGAAAGCTTTGTGCTTCGATATTCCTTCGGAGACATTCCCATATATTTGTGAAAAAGTCTGCTGAAATACAGTGCATTGGAATAGCCAACGGCGCTGGCAATTTCAGAAATGGTGTAGTCGGTGTGCTCCAGTAAACTTTGTGCATTTGCAATGCGCAGCTTTAAAATATACTGCAATGGACTAAATCCAGTACTTTCCTTAAAGCGTTGAATAAACCAGGAACTGCTCATCCCACGGGATGCTGCATATTCTGCAATGTGAATTTCTGTGTGGTAATTTTTTTGAAAATAATGCATGGCATGGCTCATCTCTTCTGCAAGTGCGCTGTCATATATGTTCCCGTTTTGAATAGAACGGGAGATCAGAATCAAAATGCTTCGCAGATGAAGGGCTGTCAAATCTTCATACCCCAGTTTACAAAGCTGTAATTCCTGTATGATCTGTTCAAAAATCCACGGATAATCTGGTAATGTTCCCACAGGATAAATGGGATTGGAAGCGTGGAGGTGATAACGCTCCAATATGGAATCAACGTCACTTCCTGTAAAATGAATCCAGTAAACATCGGTTTTCTCTTCTTTATAATAAATATATTCCTGGGGTTGATCCGGAAAATAGAGAACCATATTCCCTGCGGAAACAATTTTTTCAGTTCCATTGAAATAAAAGTGTGCTTTTCCAGCGGCAATGTATAAGAGCTGATAATCTTTTCGACCATTGGGACGGTGTGTCACGATCTTTTCGCAATTTTTCAGACGATAATTTCCGCAGCTTGTCACAAGGAGCGGTGTACTCTGATCCACAATCGGCGATTTCGAATTACGAAGATAGGCAGCGTGAATTAACATTTTGAGATGTCTCCTTTTTTGATATATCGCAGTATGCATTCGAAAATTTTGTGCATAAATACAGGCATTTTGTTTATTCCCTTTTCCTTGGGTTCATAGTATAATTGAAATTAGAAATCATGTCTCATCTCAATAGAAAGCGGAGGTAAAATATATGAAATATACACTCGACTGGCTGACCAATCCGGAAGTGTTTGCAGTCAACAGAATTGCCGCACATTCCGACCACAGAATCTATGCAAACCATTTGGAAGCCGATGCAGACAATTCCTCTCTGATTCAGAATCTGAACGGCACCTGGAAATTTGCGT
>UQYK01000059.1 GCA_900545285.1 uncultured Ruminococcus sp. | reverse complement strand
TGCAGCAAAATTTGCCGAAAAGACACTTGTATACGCTTGTGAAGACAGGTTCTTAAACCCATCTCTGCATTCCGAGAAGCACCAGCCAGCGAAGCAGGCCAAACAAAATGGCAGAAAAAGCGGCTGTCACAAACATAAGCCGATTGGTTCGCAGGATGTCCTCCGGTTCTACTGGACGGGTTTCTATCCCGATTGTAGGCTTTTCTACCGTCTGCCCGAAATACACATGGGTGCCGCCCAGCTGGATGCCCAATGCGCCGGCGGCCGCGGATTCCGTCTGTGCAGAATTGGGAGAAAGATGGCTGTTCCGGTCGCGCCGGAATATCTGGAGCGCCCCTTTTCCGGAAAGTCCGGCAAAAAAGGCAGCGGCAATCATCAGTACGCCGCAAATCCGGGACGGCAGAAAATTGGCGATGTCATCCAACCGGGCAGACGCTCTGCCGAAATGGAGATACTTTTCGTTCCGATAGCCCACCATAGAATCCAGAGTGTTAATCGCCTTATAGCAAAATCCCAGCGGAACACCGCCCAGCAGCAAATAAAACAGCGGTGCAGTCACGCCGTCAGATGTGTTTTCGGAAACCGTTTCAACGCATGCCTTTGTCACTTCTTCCGCTGTGAGATGGGTAGTGTCCCGTCCCACCAGCCAGGAAAGACGCTTTCGCGCAAGGAGAAGATCGTCGTCCTTCAAGGCAGCATAGACCTTCCAGCTCTCCTGTGCCAGACAGCGGGAGGCCGGAATCTGAAACGACCAGAAGGTATGGAGTGCGAACCACAGCCAAAACGAAATTTTCGCCGCCAGAAATAGAATTCCAAAGGAAAGCAGAAAGCTTAGCAACGGAACAGACACCGCCAGAACTGTTCCGGCGGCCTGTTCTCCCTTCGGTGTCTTTGGAAACCATTGCCGCAGAAGGCGTTCCGTTTTGGAAATACCCTTGCCTATCCACACAACAGGATGGGGAATCCAGGCCGGATCTCCGAAAAGAACGTCCAGCAGAAATCCCAGCAGCACACTATATAAAACCCACATGCCTTTTTATCGCTCCTCCGCGCTGTTTTTCAGATACATGCCAAGGCCGCAGCACACGCGTTCCACAGATTCGGCCTGTTCTGCCAAAGCACAGTTCATCCGCCCTACCGCTTCCCGCAGCGCACGCTCCTCCGGTGAAACCGGAACCAGGCCGCAGCCCATTTCCTGGGAGATCACCAGCAATTCCTTCTGCTGAAAAAAGGGGAACTGTACTTCCTGTGCAGGTTCCTTTCCCTGCTTCAGCCATGCCGCAGCCAGTGCTTCGGCGTGAATGATCACACGCTGTCCCTGCCATTGCGCCAGCGGACTGCATGCTGCATCCCAAATGTCCGCATCAGTGACACCGTATTTTCTGCGGCAGTAGGAAAGCCGTCCCTGGGCATAACCGCCAATGATCAGACGCATGAAAAACCACCTCCCAGCAAAGCCGCCCCCAGGAGCCAGCCTGTTTCTCCCAGCACCAGGAAAAAGCCGGCCAGATCTCCTGTGATACCGCCGAATTGTTTCTGCTCCATCCGGGCACAGCCGCCGAATATCAGCAGCGTCAGGAGAAGCAGGCACAGCGCCAGCCAATGCCAGAACAGCAGCAGTACGGCACTCACTGCCAGGCTCTCCCCCAGCAGAATCCAGCGTTCTCCCCGTGCGGCATTTTCCCCGAAGGTCTTTACCAGGGAACTGGCCGGAACAATGGGAAATGTGGTCACGGAAATACCGCTCAGGCAGCGAATCAGCACAAAGCCGCCGGTAAGCAGTCCTGCGGTTTGGATTCCCTGGGTGCGGTACAGCTCTGTATACGCCCCAAAGCTCAGCAGAAGCACCAAAATCACGCTGAACACGGCAAAGGGACCGCAGTGGGGGTCCTTCAGAATCCGCAGCTTTTCTGCCTGCTCTCGTCTGGAATAGAGGGCATCCGCCGTATCACAAAAGCCGTCTAAGTGAATGCCGCCGGTCACCAGCACGCCGCTCAGCACTGCCAGAGCGCCAAACAAAACAGAACCCGTGTGCAGCAGGCCACACATCATCCAGACCACCCACAGCGCCGCTCCGCACAGCAGCCCCACCAGGGGAAAGCAGGCCATGGCATGGCGGAGATTCCGGGGTGTCCAGTTCAGGCATTTTACCGGGAGGGTACTGTACATAGACAGCGCAATCAACAGAGATTCAAACCAGGATTTCACGATAGCATCTTTCTCCTTTCCAGACAATCGGAACGCCGCAGCTGACTTCCAACACCACATCTGCCCATTGGGCAAGGGTACAGTTGATTTTCCCCAGATTTTGCAGGTAGGTCTGCATTGCGGCATCTGCCGGTGTCCCGGCGGAAAATACCTCATTGGTTACAATAACCAAATGCGCCAGGCGCTTTTGAATTGCACCGATGCCGTCCAGAACAGTCTGTGCCGGATCCGGTACGCCGGTTCCAAACTGCTCATTAGCAGTCAGATTGCTGACACATTCCAGCAGCGCGGTGCTCCCTGGTGTGAGAGACGCGGCCGCTTCCTCTGCATGATCCGGCATCTCTATGGTACAGAAGCCCTTTCCGGCGCGCTGCTGCCGATGCTTTGCAATCCGGGCTTCACATTCTGCATCCCACACCTGCATGGTAGCCAGGTAATAAAACGGCTTTTCCGGTTGTCTGAGCCTTTCACTGATCTGTTCTGCCAGCGCCGATTTGCCGCTGCCGGAACCGCCGGTCACCAGTACAGTCATCGCGTTTCACGCTCCTTTTGATAGTGCAGGCAAGCCCCGGCAAAGGCACGGGGCACCTCTGGATTGGAGGGAAAATACAGGTGGGGAAAACCGGCAGCCAGCCCCGGCCGGGATACCACTGCGCGCCACTGTTTTCCGTTTGGCCGCACCGCAGAAAAGGCCGTTCCATTTTCTGTGGTGTCTGCATAGTGGAATTCGTGCCCCTGTATTTCTGTTCCAGCAGGGCCTAAGAGGGTGTCCTCCTGCGCCCGAAGTGTCACATAACCAAACCGACAGAGCCTGTCCTGCAAATGAGAGATCCCGGGCAAGATTCCGGCAAGGGGATAAGAAACGCCGTCTGCTCCCGTCATAGATTCCTGCAAATAGAGAAAGCCGCCGCACTCTGCCAGAAGGGGCATACCGCTTTTCCGGGCGGTGCGCAAGCTCTGCAAAAAGGCAGTGTTATCGCTGAGGCGCGGCAGAAACAGCTCCGGATAGCCGCCGCCCAGGTACAGCCCATCCAGGTTTTCCGGCAGCGCAGCATCTGACAACGGAGAAAAAGGCACCAGCTGTGCGCCGCACTGTTCCAGAAGCTCCAGATTTTCCGCATAATAAAAGCAGAAGGCCGCATCCTGTGCAACGCCTAATCGGAAGGCAGGCTCCGGCTTTTTCAAAGGCGATGCCGCCGGAAGCGGCACTGTGTCCGAAGCCAGGGCAAGAATCCCGTCCAGATCCAGCGTCTCCTCCGCGGTCTGCGCCAGCAGAGACAGCTTCTGATCCAGTCCATCTACCTCTGCCGCAGTAAGCAGGCCAAGATGCCGGCTTTCCAGATGCGCTTCCGGCAAATGGGGCAGATAACCATAGACCTTACACCCGGTTTCCCGTTCCAGAATATCCCGGTAATAGGAATACATGCCGCTGCGGATATCATTTAAAAGGATGCCCCGAATGGAATTGGGGCGGCGAAACTGCAAAAAGCCCTGGCAGAGTGCCCCTGCAGAGCAGCCCATTCCCTTTGGAGAAAGCACCAGCAGTGTGGGCACTTCTAAGATCTGGGATACGGTATAGGCGCTGGCGCGTTCGGTCTGGCCGATGCCGTCATAGTACCCCATAGCCCCTTCCAGCACAGACACATCTGCTGATGCACCCACACGGGAAACCAGGCGGCGCATCGGCTGCGGCTCCAGGAAAAACGGATCCGCATGATAGGCCGGGCGGCCGGTGATGTACTGATGAAACATGGGATCCAGATAGTCCGGGCCGCATTTGAAGCTCTGCACCTGCAATCCCCTTTTGCACAGGGCACCTAAAATTGCCGCGGTGACAGTCGTCTTGCCGCATCCGCTTCCGGTGGCACTGATTAAAATTCGCGGTACACTGCAAAGCTGTTCCATAACGCTCCCTCCCACCTTTCTGATTTTTCGCAAAGTTTCTTTCATTATACCATATTTTCAAAAAATGCACAAGGGCATACGTATTTTTGCATGCAGCACCGTGCTGCAATTTTTTTTGAAAAAAGTACTTGACAAATCTAATACAATCGCGTATAATATAGATATCCTAGTAACATGATATGATTCGTATGAATTTAAGCGGTCCGATTCCAGGCGCATTCCCGGAAAAATGCGCCGAAGCGGCAGAAAGGGAGCGATTTCTCATGAAAAAGAAAACATTTGGAACAGAATACGGATTTCAGACCAGAGCGGTACATACCGGAAATGATATTGACGGAGAAAGCGGCGCCATCAAGCGCCCGATCACCATGGCGAACAGCTATGCTCTGCCCTATGACCCCAGTTCGCTGAACTGGAGCGAAGCCGGCAAAAATCTCTACACCCGAAACGGCGGCTCCAACCAGCAGTATCTCCAGGAGCGTCTGGCATCTCTGGAGGGCGGAGAAGACTGCATTGTGCTGGCAAGCGGCGTAGCGGCACTGTCCGGCCTGTTCTTTGCGCTGTTAAAGAGCGGAGATCATGTTATTTTTTCTGATGTCACATACATTGCAGTATACCGCCTGCTCCACGAGCTGCTCAACAAGAAATTCGGGGTGGAAACTACCATTGTAGACAGTTCTGACCCGGAGGCAGTCCGGAAGGCAGTTCGTCCCAACACCCGACTCATTCACATTGAGACACCGGGAAATCCCACACTGAAAATTTCAGATATCCGGGCAATTGCGGCCATCGCCCATGAAAACGGCGCGCTGCTCTCCGTGGACAACACCTTTGCTTCCCCGTTTAACCAGCGTCCTGTAGAACTGGGGGCAGATTTCACGGTGGAAAGTCTCACCAAGTACATCAACGGACATGGTGATGCCATGGGCGGTGCGATTATCGGTCCCAAAAAATATCTGGACATCATTCGTGCCCAGTCTCAAATCAATTTAGGTGCTACAATCAGCCCGTTTAATGCATGGCTGATTATGCGCGGTTCCGTTACGCTGCCCCTGCGGATGAAGCAGCATAACGCAAATGCAATGCAGGTGGCACAGTATCTGCAAACTATAAAGGGCGTCAGCTTTGTTGCCTATCCCGGACTGGAATCCCATCCCGGCCACGCAGTTGCCGCATCTCAGATGAACCCTGGATTTGGCGGTGTGCTCTCCTTCGGACTGCATGCCGATCACGACACCTACAACCGCTTTGTCAGCCATCTGAAGGTGATCACTTCGGCGGTTTCCCTGGGACATGATGAAAGTCTCATTGTATTCCTGGGCGAAGATGACGAGCGGCAGTATCTGTATCCGGAAGAATTTCACGGCGGATTTTTCCGGTTCAGTGTAGGCATTGAAGATCCGGAGGACATTATTGCGGATTTGCAGCAGGCATTCGAAAAGGAAAATCTGCTTTAAAGGCAACACCGTACAAAGCCTGCCATGGTATAGAAATCGCCTTTCCTGTCATACTATAGGAGAGGTGATTTTTTTATGTCTTATCCAAATTTACAGGAGCTGCTCCGCAACAGCAGTTCCTCCCGGAAATATCTGTTGTCTCTCCCGGTTGCCATACAGTTACAGCTCCACGAGCAGGATGCACACATTCATACCCAGCATGCTCTGCGCCGCCATGCTGATGCCCTTATTCGCCGGCAAAATCATCGTTTTCCTCCCAATTCGGGGATAATGTAATGTGATTCCGGCGGACGGTGAGCAGACCTTCCTTTTGCAGTTTGGACAGTTCTACCGACATTGCGGCGCGCTCTACACAGAGATAATCTGCCAGCTGCTGCCGGTCATAGGGAATGACAAGAGCGGCACTGCCCTGTCGGATCGCTTCTGCGGAAAGATAGGACAGCAGCTTGTCCCGGGTTTTCCGCCGGCTCATGTGCGTGATTTTTTCGTGGAGCATCAGATTTTTCTGCGCCAGTACCGTGACCAGATTCCGAACCAGCTGATTATGATGCGGGCATGCACTTGGACAGACGGTCAGAAGCTTTTGCATGCGCAGCAGCAGCACGCGGCAGTTTTCTTCCGCCGCAACGCTTACATTCAGCACAAAACCGGAAACTGCAGCAAAGGTTTCTGCAAAGGTATCTCCTGGCAAAAGTTTTGCCATCACATTCCGATGCCCCCAGAAATCCTCCTGGACAATAATTGCTGTGCCGGACAAAAGCAGTCCGATCTGATCGGTTGTCTCTCCGGCGCGGAACAGATAATCTCCCTTGGAACAGGTGATTTTTCTGCCCTGTACACAGTGCAGCGCAGTTTGGATTTCCTCTGTTGTCATGCCGCGGAACAAAGGCGTGCCGACCGCCAGTTCCAATTCCTTTTCTTCCACTTTGACGCAGCCTCCTGTCTTTTTTTCTATTATACGGCAAATTTGCAGAAAAATCAATCCAGAATCCATTTTGTTTGAATTCAAACAGACGCATTTTTCAAAATCTGCTATAATACAAGCATCACAAGACACAAAAAATCAACCCAACAGGAGGAACAACTGCATGAAACGAACCATTATCCGCATTGATACTGATGCATGCAACGGCTGCGGTGCCTGTGCAAGAGCCTGTCACGAAGGTGCCATTGGCATGCGAAACGGAAAAGCCGTCTTGCTCCGAGAAGACTACTGTGACGGACTGGGCGACTGCCTGCCGGCATGTCCCACCGGTGCAATCACCTTTGAAGAACGGGAAGCCCCGGCCTATAATGAAGCAGCGGTTTTGGAAAACAAGCGGAAGCTGGCGGCCGCTGCCGGAGCACACCCCCACGCCGGCGGATGCCCCGGTTCCCGGATGATGCAGTTCCGGCGAAATGGGGCTGCGCCTTCTGCCCCGGCAGAGACGCCATCCGGTTCCGCTCTGGGACAGTGGCCGGTACAGATTAAACTGGTGCCGATTCGTGCACCGTTCTGGGAACAGGCAGATGTCCTGATTGCCGCAGACTGCACCGCTTATGCCTACGCCGGATTCCATGCCAAATTTATGGCAGGAAAAACCACTGTGATCGGCTGTCCGAAGCTGGATCAGGTGGACTATGCTGAAAAGCTGACCGAGATTCTGCGGCAGAACTCCATTGCCAGTGTCACTGTTGTCCGCATGGAAGTGCCCTGCTGCGGCGGACTGGAACACGCCGCCAGAACTGCCGTGGCACAAAGCGGAAAAGCAATTCCCTTTCAGGTTGCAGTAATCTCGACTGACGGACGGATTCTGTCAGAATAACCACTTTAAAACGGAGGATCTTATTATGGAAAATCATCAGATGTTCTGCTTTCAGTGCGAACAGACCGCCGGATGTACCGGCTGCACCGGAAAGGCCGGTGTGTGCGGCAAAAGCGCTTCTGTGGCAAATCTCCAGGACGGGCTGACCGGTGCGCTCATTGGCCTGGCGCGTGCCATAGACGGCGATACTCCCTCTACCGAACAGACATTCCGCATTCTGATCGAAGGCCTGTTTGCTACACTCACCAACGTAAGCTTTTCAGAAGAAGCCATTCGCAGTCTGCTGGAACAGGTTCATGCGGAAAAGCTGGCGCTGATCCCCCAGTGCAGCACCTGTGCAAACCCCTGCGGCCGGAATACGGACTATACGATGCAGCAGCTCTGGCAGGCAGACGAGGACATCCGGAGCCTGAAATCCCTGATTTTGTTCGGGGCGCGTGGCATGGCGGCCTATGCCTATCACGCTATGGTGCTGGGATATATGGATTCCGAAGTCAACCATTTTCTGGCAAAGGCGCTTTTTGCTGTTGGCGAGGACTGGAACATGGACGAGCTGCTCCCCATTGTACTGGAAGTGGGAAAATATAACTACAGCTGCATGCAACTGCTGGATCGTGCCAACACGGAAACCTTTGGTATGCCAAAGCCCACGCCGGTTTCTCTGCATGTGGAAAAAGGGCCGTTCATTGTTATTTCCGGCCATGATCTGCTGGATTTAAAGCTCCTGCTGGAGCAGACCGAAGGGACAGGCGTTCAGGTATATACCCACGGAGAAATGCTTCCGGCGCACGGCTATCCGGAACTGAAAAAATACGCTCATCTCAAAGGCAACTTCGGCACTGCATGGCAGAATCAACAGAAAGAATTTGCAGACATTCCGGCACCGGTTCTCTTTACTACAAACTGTCTCATGCCCCCGAAGAAAAGCTATCAGGATCGCGTATTTACCACAGCAGCTGTTTCCTACCCCGGCATCCGGCACATTGACGGAAAGAAGGATTTTACGCCAGTCATTCAAAAGGCACTGGAACTGGGCGGCTATCCGGAAACCCAGAAGCGCTGCGGCATCAACGGCGGCGAAACCGTCACTACCGGATTTGGACACGGTGCCGTGCTCCAGGCAGCAGGTCAGATTGTAGATGCTGTGAAATCCGGAAAAATCCGTCACTTCTTCCTAGTGGGCGGCTGTGACGGTGCACGTCCCGGCCGGAATTATTACACGGAATTTGTAAAGGCTGCACCGAAGGACACCCTGATTCTGACGCTGGCCTGCGGAAAATACCGATTCCACGATCTGGAATTGGGTACCGTTGCCGGTCTGCCCCGTTTGCTGGATATCGGTCAGTGCAACGATGCATACAGTGCCATTCAAATTGCGCTGGCACTGGCAGAGGCCTTCTCCTGCGATGTCAACGCCCTTCCCCTTTCTATGGTGCTGTCCTGGTATGAGCAGAAGGCCGTCTGTATCCTGCTCACCCTGCTGTATCTGGGAATCCGGAACATTCGGCTCGGCCCCACGCTCCCGGCTTTTCTTTCTCCCAATGTGCTGCAATATCTGGTGGAGCACTACCAGATTGCACCCATCACAACTCCGGAAGCTGATCTGAAAGCGCTCTTGCAGTAACCATTTCCATTTACGAAAAATCCCCCTGAGAAACAATATCTCAGGGGGATTTTTTATGGGAAACCTGGATGCGTTGATACCCTGGAGGAAATAGTTCTTACTGTTTCAGCGCTGCTCTGCAAGCCTTTGCAGCAGCAACCATATTTTCCAGGCTGGGAACCGTTTCCGCAGTGCCTCTTGTTTTCAGACCGCAGTCCGGATTGACCCACAGTTTTTCAACCGGAATCCGTTCCAGCATTTTAGAAATGGCATTCTGAATCTCTTCGGTAGTCGGAATCCGCGGAGAATGAATATCATAGACACCCGGGCCGACTTCCGTCCGGAAGTGATTTTCCTTCAGTACATCCAGAATGGTCAGATCAGAACGGCTTGCCTCAAAGGTGATTACATCTGCGTCCATATCATCAATATCCCGGATAATATCATCAAATTCGCTGTAGCACATATGGGTGTGAATCTGTGTATCCGGCTTTACACCGCTGTGCACCAGACGAAATGCCGGGATTGCCCAGTTCAGGTAATCGCTCTTCCAGTCGGACTTCCGCAGGGGCAGCTTTTCCCGGAGTGCGGCCTCATCGACCTGAATCATCCGGATGCCGCTGCGCTCCAGATCCAGAACTTCTTCCCGGATTGCCAGTGCAATCTGATACGCACACGCCTGGAGGGAAATATCCTCACGCGGGAACGACCAGTTCAGAATAGTAACCGGGCCGGTCAGCATGCCCTTCATGGGCTTTTTCGTCAGGCTCTGGGCATAGACAGACCAATCCACTGTCATCGGTTTGGCGCGGCTGATATCGCCCCAGACGACCGGCGGTTTTACGCAGCGTGTTCCATAGGACTGCACCCATGCCTTTTCTGTGAAGAGGTAGCCATCCAGGCATTCGCCGAAGTATTCTACCATGTCATTTCGTTCAAATTCCCCATGTACCAGCACATCCAGGTCAATTTTTTCCTGGAGTGCAACACAGTCGGCAATCTGCTTTTTATTAAATGTCACGTACTGTTCTTCTGAAATTTCGCCCTTCCGGAATGCTGCACGGTTTGCCCGTACTTCCTTTGTCTGTGGGAAGGAACCAATGGTTGTTGTGGGCAGGAGCGGCAGCTGGAAGCTCTCCTTCTGCACCTTTTCCCGTTCTGCAAATGCCGGCAGACGGACAAAGTCCTTTTCTGTCAGAGCGGCCACCTTCTGCTGTACTGCGGCATTGGAGCAGCAGCGGTCTTCTGCAAACAGGGCAGTGTTTTTCTGGTAAGCTGCGGTTTCGGCAGGAACAGGAGCATCCAGAATCTGTGCCAGTTCTGCCAGTTCTGTCAGCTTTTCTTCAGCAAAGGAAAAATGCTTCTTGTACTGCTCTGCCAGCTTTGTCTCGTGACGCAGCGTATACGGTACATGGAGCAGGGAGCAGGAGGTGTTCAGTACAATTTCTCCGCAGTGGGGCTTCAGCTGATCCAGCAGCTGGAGGGTCCGGTCGTAGTGATTGCGCCAGATGTTCTTTCCGTTTACAGCACCGGCAAACAGCACCTTGTCCTTCGGGAAGCCATTGGTCTGTACCAGAGACAGAGACTGCTTTCCTTCCAGGAAATCCAGGCCGATTCCGTCAAACGGCAGTGCGCAGATATCTGCATAGCAGTCCCGGACATCTCCAAAATAGGTCTGGAGCAGAACACGAACCGAGCCCTTTGCTGCCAGGATTTTGGTGTACAGCTGACGGAACAGCGCGATTTCTGCCTTTGTGAGATCCATTACCAGGTATGGTTCATCCAGCTGTGCCCATGCTGCACCCAGGGTATTCAGTTCCTTCAGATAAGCACAGTAAGCCGCGGCAACTGCATCTGCAAAATCCTCTGCGGTCTTTTCACCAGTGAAACGCGCCAGCTTCAGGAAGGTAAACGGGCCGATGAGCACCGGCTTTCCGCAGATGCCCTGTGCCTGTGCTTCTTTCCATTCTGCAAAAGGCTTTGTGCCGGCAAGACGGATTTCTGTGGTGTCTTCGATTTCCGGCACCATATAATGATAATTGGTATTAAACCACTTCTTCATTGCAAAGGCCTTTACATCGCCTTCTTTTCCCTGATAGCCTCTTGCCATTGCAAAATAGGTGTCCAGGTCAGACAGTTCCAGTGCACGATAACGCGCCGGAACGGCATTCAGCAGCACTGCGGTATCCAGCATGTTGTCATAAAAGGAAAAGTCATTGGTCGGAATCCAATCAATTCCGGATGCCTGCTGCAATGCCCAGTGTGTTTTGCGCAGTTCTTTTGCTGTTTCCTGCAATTCTTCTGCGGAAATCTCCTGGCGAAAATAGGCTTCACTTGCAAATTTCAGTTCCCGAAGGCTCCCGACTCTGGGAAATCCAATTATGGTTGTTTTCATATATTTCGACTCCATTTCTGTTATTTCAGTCTCGTTTTTTGAGGTTGTTTCTATTATATCGGATTTTTGGAGCTATGTAAAATATATAAAAATACCGGTTTGCCATAGCTTTTTACTATAGCAAACCGGTATGGATCTGTTGATAAAAACTCAGAGCCTGTCTTCACAAGAAATATGTGTGGATTTTCGAGCATAATTTTGTTGCAGACAA
>UQYK01000058.1 GCA_900545285.1 uncultured Ruminococcus sp. | reverse complement strand
ATAATGCCCACATGGACATTTTCCACATGCTGGCCATAGTCCATATAGAAATGGCTGACATACTTGAACTGACTGCGGTATTCCCACGGAATACAGGTATAGTTCGGGATAATGACGCGCACATCATACTGTGACCGATCCAGACTCTTCGGCAGAGCACCGACGACGTCAGCCAGTCCTCCGGTCTTAATAAACGGAACACATTCTGATGCGGCAAACAGGATATTTTTCATAATGCATTACACTGTGCCTGATGACACATACTCCTTCCACATGGTTTTTGCCGGAGTTTTTCTCCCGGCAGTCAAAACAGCGTTCTACAGAATCTGTACAAGGCTTATTTTCTATATTATACACTTTTTTTCGCAGTTCGTCAAGAGATTTTGAAAAAATGTATGGAATCCTTTCACAAAAAAAGCGCGCGTGTGTGCAATTTCCCTAAAATGCCGCAAAAAAAGCCGCTCTGTACCGCCGGCAGCAGCCAGCATCATACAAGAGCGGTTTTTTCCGGAACAGCTTTCCTGATCGGCTGTTACGCTTTTTATTCATATCGCAGTGCGTCAATCGGATTGAGGTTTGCGGCCTTCACGGAAGGAATCAGGCCGAATACAATGCCTACAACCATAGAGAACACAACGGAAACAACAATGGACAGAGAACTGATTGCCACCGGGACAGATGCCACCTTGGAAATCAATTGTGCCAGCCCGATGCCGATTCCCACACCAATCACGCCGCCGATACTGGTCAGCACAGACGCTTCCGTCAAAAACTGTGCCAGAATGCTGCCTTTCTTCGCGCCAATCGCCTTTTTCAGACCAATTTCACGGGTACGTTCCGTTACGGAAACCAGCATGATATTCATAACGCCAATGCCGCCTACCAGCAGAGAAATGCTGGCAATCCAGATCAGCATGGTGTTGGTGGAAGAACTGAGCTTTTGCAGGGACTTCGCCTGTTTCAGGAGATCTTCACTCTGATACTGAATCTTTGTACTGGAGTCGCTGTCACTGCCGCTGGCCGCTGTCTGTGTTTGCAGGGCGCTGTTCAGCAGATCGGCCGCCTTCTTACCCACTGTCGGCATGCTGTCCGTATCGGATGCCCGGCACAGGCAGTTTTCCGGTTCGTCATAGGCATAAGCAATGGGCCAGGACTTTGCAGGAATGAACATCTTTCCGCCGGATGTTCCCATGTATGTCCAATAGTCCTCCACGGAGTTAATCACTGGTTCAAACGGATTGGTTTCTATGGCAACGCCGATTACCGTAAACGGTTCCCCGTTGATATCCACAGTCTTGCCAATGGGAGAAGTTCCGGCAAACAGGCTCTTTACTGCTGTGTTGTCCAGAATGGCCACCTTTCGATTGTCGGCGTATTCTGTCTGGGAAAAGCCTCTTCCTTGCTGAATCTGATACCCGGCAGTATCGAAGTATGCATCGTCAATGCCGTACATTGCACCGCCGTACTGGCTATTCTCATAAAACACATTCTCACAGTAGGAACGCGTCCGGTAGAAGGAAGCGCTCTCCACATTCTCCAGATCCCGAATCTGAGAACGGATGCTGTCCGACACCACCGGCACACCGTCCGGCGCGCTCTGATAGCTGAAATCATAAGGGCTTTCCCCCTGGTACAACTGGATATTGACGGTATTGTTGCCGGAACCGATCAGGTTGTTTTTAATCTGCTCATTGGTGCCCTTAATCGTGGAAACAATGGCAATAATCGCTGCAATTCCGATAATAATACCCAGCATGGTCAGAATCGACCGCACCTTATGGGAAAGAATGCCCTGTAGCGAAAGACGGATATTTTCCAGCATATGCCCACCTCCTTAATATGCAATCTCGTTGCTGTCTTTGGTTTTCGCGCCTTCGGTGACATACTTTCCGTACGGGAAGCAAATCCGATCATCCTCGCTGATGCCGGAAATCACCTCAATGGAATAGCCGCCGTTGATAATTTTTCCGGTCTGAATCACCTGTTTTTCCAGCGTGCCGGACTTGGATTTTTTCATCACATAGTACTGTCCGTTTTCCTGGCGCACATAGCTCATGGGAATATAGAAATGATTGCTCTCTTCCATAGAGGAAATGCTGATGCTGATGCCATCCCCAATGCTGAGGGAGGATTCTTCTGTCACCGCCGCCTGGAAGGGATACATGCTGTTGTTGGGATTTTCACCGTAATTCTGTCCAGAATCCGAAGTCGGCGTAGTCCCAACCTCGGTCACTTCTGCGGAAACCGACTCGCCGCTTTCCCAGGAATTCACCTGAATGGTAGAACCGACTGTCAGCTTTTTCAGATTCATTTCGCTGACAGTTCCCTGAATGAGCACGCCGCCGCTTCCCTGTACCACCAGATACGGCTCGTTTTTTTCCAGAGATTCTGCCGACTCTGCCACCTTTGTGACCGTGCCGTCAATTTTTGCAACTTCCTGTCCGCTGCTCTGTTTTTCGGCTGCGCTGTCATATTCCAACTGCGCTTTTTTCTGTTCAATCTTTGCCGACTGAATCTGAATTTCCTGTTCTGCCACCTTCTGTTTCAGCTGTGCGCGGGTATATGCATAGTTATCCGCATCACTGGAAGCCGTGCTTGCCAGGGGCACAATCGCCGCCATCGGCCGTATCACAGCAGTGGGCGCAGCCTGCGGTTCCGTGCTGGTTTCCGGCTCTGCCGGTGTGGTGTCCGTTTCCGTCTGGGTATGCGTCCCGGCATCGGTGGTCACCGCGGGCGTAGTTGTATGGGGTTCTGAGATGGGGTCATAGGTAAAATCGCCGCCCACCTGTATTGTGCCATACCAGCTGCCGCCGCCGTGAATCTGCACACCGCCATCCTCTGTCACAGTTACCTGGCTGCCCAGCGTCCAGTCTGAGAGCACTGCTGCAGACAAATCGCTTCCCTTTACCAGCCATGCATACAGGCTGTTTCCAGCGATGTCATACACCACAAACACAGCACAGCCGCCGGTATTTTTCAGCTGTTCCAGCACAGCCTGCTTTACCACGGTGGCACCGGTGCAGGAAAACTGATAGGGATCCTCTGCACTGCCGCTCCCAGCCGCCGCCTGGGTAAGGGCGCTTACTTCCGCCAGGGTAGAAACCGGCGTATCCGGTGCGTCAGGATCGTCCGGCACATCCGGATCATCAGGGTAATCGGGATAATCCGGTTCTGCCGGCGCTTCCTCCAATGGCTTCAGCTTTTTGATCCGTTCCAATTCCTTTTCCTGTTGACGCACATTGTCCTCGGCCACTGCCAGTGCGGTTTTCTTCTGCGCCGCATCCAGGGCAGCCGCCGTCTGATCGTACTGAATCAAAGGTGTCCCGGCAGTTACATGGTCACCCTCTTTCACCAGCACCTTTTCAATCATCTGATCATTGCCGAGGATTACATTCTGCACATCGCCGGCCACAACCGTTCCGTCCATGGTGAGGTCATCTCCCCAATAGCCGTCCGCCAGAGAAGAAACCGCATAGACATCCACCTTATGCTTTTCTGCCTGACGGCTGCGGTAAAACAGAATTCCGCCGGTACCGCCGCCGGCAATGACTGCAACGCAGATCACACCTGCCAGAATCTTTTTTCCTGTTTTCATGCCAGTACCTCCTGCTGTGTGCCGGAATAACCGCCCTGTTCCAGTTTGCCGTCCCGAATGGTGACAATCCGCTGGGCATGCCGGGCAATTTCCGGTTCATGGGTGATCATGACAATGGTAACGCCTTCTTCGTGGAGCTGTTGAAACAGTTCCATGACCTGCTCTCCGGAGCGTGTGTCCAGTGCACCGGTAGGCTCATCTGCCAGCAGCAGCCGAGGATGGCTCACCATTGCCCGTGCAATTGCCGCGCGCTGTTTCTGACCGCCGGAAAGCTGTGTAGGGCGAAACGTCACACGGTCTTCCAGCCCCACACGCCCCAGCATTTCCTTGGCGCGCTGCATCCGCTCTTTTTTCCGCACACCGGCATACAGCAGCGGCAGCGCCACGTTTTCCTGAATAGACTGCCGGGGCAGCAGATTGAAGTTCTGAAAGACAAAGCCGATTTTCTCATTCCGGATTCCGGAGAGCTGGTTGTCTGTGCACTTTGCCATGTCCTGCCCATCAAAGAGATAAGTGCCGCTGGTCTGCTGATCCAACAGCCCAATCACATTCATCAGGGTGGATTTTCCAGAGCCGGAAGGCCCCATAATCGCCAGATATTCTCCTTCTTCTACAGAGAGATCAATGTGGTGGAGCACCGGAACCGGCTCTTTCCCCTGCAAATAGGACTTGCAGATGTCCTTTAGCTCAATTACCATCCGCTGCACCGCCTTCCTCTGCGTCTGCGCTGTCTGCCGCACTGATTTCGCTGTCTGCGGTATCGCTGTCTTCTCCGATCGCTTCGCCGTCTGCACTGCTGTCATTGGAAGCGGCATTCTCGCTGCCGTCTGTGCCAGCGTCCCCTTCATCCGGGAACTCGCCGTCCTCTATCAGGTTTCCGTTTTCATCCAGATAGCCGCTCTCTTCCAAATCCGGCTCTACGCTGTTGTCATCGGATCCGTCTGTATCGCTGTCTTCTTCCGGTGTTGCTTCTTCCGAATTGGTGGTGGTTTTCATGCCCTCCTGATAGGAGTCAGAAGGATAAGCAATCTTGTCCGATTCCTTCAGGCCGCTGACAATCTCACAGTCTCCCATGATATCATCTGTCTGTCCCACTTCCACCTTTCGTTTTTCCAGACGGTCTTTTTGATCCGTTGCCCAGACATAGGACGTGCCGTCTTCCTCAGTGACCACATAACCGGTGTACAGCCAGATACCGCTCTTCTCCACCGTACCTCCGTCACTGGGCGAAACCAGCAGATGCTGTCCAAGCATCAGGCCGTCACCGGAATCCAGTGTTACATAAAACGGATACTTGGAGGCGGTTGTCATATCATCACTGCTGCTGTAATACATGGTGCTCTGATCATTGCTCACCGGTTCCGTACCAATCTCGCTGATGGTTCCCGTCCAGGTGGTATCATCCGTCCGGGAAGAAAGGATCATGGTCTCATCCTTGGAAAGCATGTAGAGATTCTGCTCACTGGCCACGCACTTTACCCGATATTCCCCGTCTGACATAATCTTCATGATCACATCGCCGCCGTCAGACTGTAGCTGTTCCACTGTTTTCAAAGACTGCACCGTGCCGGCAAAATCTGCTTTAACCACCGCATTGTCAATCGTGTTTTTCAGCTTGTCCAGTTCAATCTGCTTGGTTTTGATGTCATACTGCGTCTTGGCGATATCCGTTTGCAGAGACTGAATCTGCGTGGTATAGCTCAGCTTATCGTCTGCGCTGGCGCTTTTCTTCTCCGATTCCAGCTGGGTAATCTGCTGCTGGCTGGACGCAATCTCGTTCTGCATCCGCTCAATTTCTACGTTGCCCTGTTCCAGTTCCAGTTTCATGGACGCAATGTCATAGGTAAACAAGGCATCTCCGGCTTCTACATGATCGCCTTCCTTTACAGAAACCTCTGAGATGGTCTTCGAGGTATCGATTTTGATTTCCTTGGTCTCCTGGGGTTCCACCACCCCGGAAAACCGGAGATCCGAGACAGTCGCAGCTGCCGTATTGATATCCGACACCGAGCTGACATAGGCAATGCCGTCTGCCGTACTCTTTTTCTGATGGTTCTTCCACAGCAAGAATCCGCTGACACCCACAGCCGCAGCTGTGACACCGGCCACCGAGCCGATTATGATTTTTTTCGACTTTCCCATTCTTTACCCTCCTGTAAAGAGCAACGCTTTTCAACATCGCTTTTTCACTGTTTTAACTGTTGTATATAAGATACAACGCTTTTGCAGGTATAGTATAACACACATCCTGTATTCTGTCAAGCGTCTGAAAAAATTTTTTCTTCGTCAAATTGATGCAGAAAAAGCGCTGGAAATCTTCTGGTATTTTGACTTCCAGAAGTATGCAGACACGCTGAAATACCACCCTGCACAAATATAAACACCAAAACCCGGCAAAAGGTTACATCTTCCCCATAATTTTAAAACTTTTCTTTCCAAGGCACATATATACACTTGCAAAAACGGCACGGAGCACCGCCTTCACAAGCGGTTTTCCGTGCCGTTTCATTGAGATTTCATCAATAAAAGGTTGCGACTTCCTGTTCCGGTGCACTGGTCATTACCACATTCTGCACCTGGAGCACAGGGCCTTTTCCCCGGTAAAGCTTATGCTTTTGCACGTGGATTTTTCCGGTCACCTGTACCCATTGCCGCGTTTGCAGCATATCGGCCTTTTCCCATTCTGCCACAACGCAGCTGTAAGTGATATCCTCCACACAGCAGGTCATGACATGGCGGCCGACTGCAAAGGTAGCCGGCGGGAACTTCGGGTCTCTTGCCACAATGCCCCGGAAGGACACTGTCTTTCCGTCATACTTCTTCGGATCCTCCATAATATCCCGATACCACAGAGCATAGTCCGTATCTGCCAGCTGAATCACCGGTGCGTCAATGTCAAACGGCAGCGGATCTTCAATCTCGTCATATTCTACCTGGCCGTTGGAATATTCATAGGCAATATCCGTACGGCGGCTGACACCGCGGACGATCTTATGGAATTCCATCTTATCCATAGACTTTTCAAACCGGTTAAAGACAACCAGTTCGCAGGTGTTTAGCTTGTCTACCACAAGACTGCGCATATTGGCGTTATACTGCATAAATGTAGATGCATCCGCAAAGAACATTTCCTGATAAACTGCCCAGTCATCCGGCATATTCTGGAACAACTGCGCCAGCTGCCACATGCCGTTGTATTCCAGCACAACTCTGGATGCGCCGCATTCCTTCAGGAGCGCTTCCAGATGCTGCGGATTCAGCTCCTCCGGTTCTTCAATGGTGCGGATATAGATGTCCTGGCAGGGCATTGCGGAGATATCATATTCCTCCTCGCCCTCTTCGCACAGGAGCAGCATGGTCTTTTCTCCGGAATTAAAGCGTTTGTCCTCCAGGGTTTCCTGAATAAACTTGGTCTTTCCGGCCTCTAAAAATCCCGTAAACAGATATACCGGTACATCTGTTTCCTGGGGCTGTTTTCCCGGCATGATACAAGCCTCCTTTTTCTAATGCGTCAGGCTTCTGCACGGAACAGTGCAGCAAGCGCCTTTTCCTGGATGCCGGAGCCGATCACACAGAGACGTCCGGTTGTGCCGGCGCTGCCGGAGCGGACATCTGGTGTGCCCGGTACATAGTCAAAGTGAATCCATGTGCCGTCTTCTGCCGGAACAATTCCCTTTGCCCGGAGAATCATGCCATAGGTGCCTGCATCCGAGAGCGCTTCCAGTGCGGTTGTGATCTCTTCCTTGGTATAGGTTTTCGCAGATTCCACGCCCCAGCTGGTGAATACATCATCCGCATGATGGTGGTGATGCTCGTGCTCGTGGTCGTGATCGTGGTCATGGCAGCCGCAGGTGCAGTTTTTGCCATGTTCATGCTCGTGTTCATCGTGATCATGGTCGTGGTGATGTTCGTGTTCATGATCATGTTCTTCTTCATGGTCGTGATCATGATGATGGTGATGGTCATGCTTTGCCGCCTCTTCCAGCAGCGCCTGCAATTCATCATCCAGGGTATTCTTCTGTGTCATTGCGTCCAGCAGCTGTGCACCGGTGAGCTTGTCCCAATCCGTGGTGACAATCGGTGCCTTTTCGTTGCAGGCGCGCAGACGGTGTACACAGTCATCCAGCTTTTCCTGAGACAGGCCGGCAGTGTGGCTCAGAATCAGGCAGCTTGCATAGGTGATCTGGTTGTTGAAGAATTCGCCGAAATTCTTCTGATACATCTTGCACTTCTTGGCATCTACCACAGTGGTAAAGCCGTCCAGTTCCACATCATGGGCATGGATATTCTGCACAGCACGAATGACATCGCTGAGCTTTCCGACACCGGACGGCTCAATGATAATCCGATCCGGGTGATACTGTTCCAGTACCTGGAGCAGTGCCTTTCCGAAATCGCCTACCAGACTACAGCAAATGCAGCCGGAGTTCATCTCTGTGATTTCCACACCGGCATCCTGCAAAAAGCCGCCGTCAATGCCGATCTGGCCAAATTCATTTTCAATTAAAACCAGTTTTTCGCCGGTATATGCTTCTGAGATCAGTTTTTTGATCAGAGTTGTCTTGCCGGCACCCAAAAAGCCGGAAAAAATTGTAATTTTTGTCATAGTATCCGCTCTTCTTTCTCTCATAGGCTATATTTTCGAGCATATGTTCCAAATCGGCACATTTTTTCAAATATATGTTCCGATTTGGTGTACTCTTTTTTTAGTATAACACTATTCTGTCAGGTATACAAGCAGTTTTCCGTATTTTTAGATGGACTTTTTGTGAATATTATGAAATAGAAAAAGGGCAGCCTGCATGGATTTCCAGACCGCCCTGTGATTTTAGAACCTGTCTTCACAAGCGTATACACCTGTCTTATAAAGACAGGTTCTTATGCCCGGATTCCCGGTTTCAGCTGACGCAGTTCCTTTTTCTTGATCATTTCCATCATGATCAGCGCCATGATTACAGAACAGATATCCGCAATCGGCTGCGCAAAAATCAGACCGTCCAGCCCAACCAGTGCATTGGCGATCAGGAGCACTGGCAGGAAGATCAGACCCTGACGGCTGACAGACAGAATCAGAGAAGCCAGACCCCGTCCCATGCCCTGAAAGGCGTTGTTGTTAACAAAGATAATTCCCAGGAACGGCCCGGAAACCATCAGTGCCCGAAGCATTTTCACAGCATAGCCCTGCTGCGCCGCCACATCTGCTGCCGATCCGGAAGAACCAGCCGTCATAAAGATGCTGACGATAGGCTCCGTAAACAAGAAATACAGCGCTGTCATAATGGTGCCCAGCACCAGCGTACAGCACATGCTGAACCGAATCACCTTCGTCATTTTTGCAAAGTTCCGTGCACCGTAGTGGAATCCCACCAGAGGCTGAATACCAATGCCAATGCCCAGCTGTAAAAATACCACCAGCATATTGGCCTTCATTGCAATTCCCATGCCGCCGGTAGCCAGCACGTCAATGTGATTCAAAAGCCGGTTCAGCAGCAAGTTAGACAGACTCATCAGCAGATTGGTGCAGAACATCGGAATTCCCACAGAAAATACCCCGGTAAAAATTCCATGCTTTACGCCGATCTGCTTGGGATTCGGGGTAAGCATGGTATGGCTGAATTTCAGGTATCCCAGATAGAACAATGTAGCCACAGTATTGCCGATGCTGGTGGCAATGGCCGCGCCCTTGACACCCATGCCCATGGCCAGAATCATAATGGGATCCAAAATGATGTTGGTAATCGCACCGATCATCATGCCGGCCATAGAAACCTTTGCAGCGCCCTCACCCTTTACCAGATTGCTCATGGCACTGCTGAGTACCGTAGGAATGGCACCCACACCAATGTAAAACAGATAGTCCCGCGTGTACTGTTCCAGATTCCGGAAATTGTCAATCTGCCGCTGTGTCTCTTCCGGTGACAGATCTCCGGATATGCCGGCAATATTGGTGGCTGCATCTGCTCCCAGCAGCGGCAGAATCCAGCCCACGCCCAGCGTCATAATAAAAGTACAGATCAGGCCGATTGCCACAGAGCCCCAGAAGCTGAAGCTGCTGATTTTCTTCACCCGGCCGTATTCTTTAGCACCCAGGGAACGGGAAATAAAAGCGCATCCCCCAATGCCGAACAAATTGCCGAAGGCCATGAGAATCATGAAAATCGGCGTTGCCATGGAGACGGCATTCATCTGGTAGGGATCGTGTGTCTGCCCTACAAAGACAGTGTCCACCATATTGTACAGCACCGTCACCAGCATACTCAGCACCGATGGAACCGCCAGCGCGGCCACGGCACGGGGCACCGATTCCAGTTCAAAGACAGAAATTTTCTTTTGTTTGATCTTCATACGCACAACTTCCTTTCCTGCATGCAAGCGTGAAAAACGAGGCAGGTGCGCTTTCTTGTCGCACCGCCTCGTTTGACTGCCGAAAAACCTTCCGGCGTTTTCCTGATTTTTTCGTATCTAAGCTGACTCTTAGAACCTGCCTTCATAAGAAATATATGTGGATTTTCGAGCACAATTTTGTTGCAGACAAGGCAAAAATACGCAGGCGGACTATCGTCCGGCAAGTATTTTTCACGCAGTATGCAGCAAAATTTGCCGAAAAGACACGTGTATACGCTTGTGAAGGCAGGTTCTTATACATTAAAGCGGAACAGCACAATGTCGCCGTCCTGCATGACATACTCTTTTCCTTCCAGCCGAACCAGACCCTTTTCCTTTGCGGCAGTCATAGAGCCGCAGGACATCAGATCATCATAGGAAACCACTTCTGCCCGGATAAAGCCCTTTTCAAAATCCGTGTGAATTTTTCCGGCTGCCTGGGGCGCCTTGGTTCCCTTGGTGATTGTCCAGGCGCGTACTTCCTGCTTGCCGGCAGTGAGGTAAGAGATCAGTCCCAGCAGAGCATAGCCCTCCCGGATAATCCGGTTCAGGCCGGACTCTTCCAGTCCCAGATCTTCCAGGAACATGGACTTGTCCTCTGCATCCATATCGGCGATATCTTCTTCAATCTTGGCGCAAATCGGCAGTACTGCGGCATGCTCTGCCTCAGCAATCTGCTTGACTTCCTGATAGTGTGCATTCTTGTCCACACCGTTGCGGAAGTCCTCTTCGCTCATATTTGCCGCATAGATCACCGGCTTGGCAGAAAGCAGCGGCATATCCCGGATCCAGTCCAGTTCGTCCTCTGTAAAATCAAATCCCCGCGCAGACCTGCCCTCTTCCAGATGCTGCTGGAGACGTTCCAGGAAATCCACCTGTGCCTGGAGCTTCTTATCGCCCTTCAGCGCCTTTTTGGTACGGTCAATGCGGCGTGCCACCATTTCCATATCGGAAAAGATCAGTTCCAGATTGATGGTTTCAATGTCAGAAGCCGGATTGATGCGGCCGTCTACATGGATGATGTTATCATCGTCAAAGCAGCGCACCACGTGTACAATGGCATCCACTTCTCGGATATCTCCCAGGAATTTATTGCCCAGTCCCTCACCCTTGGAGGCACCCTTTACCAGGCCGGCAATGTCTACAAATTCCAGTGTTGCCGGTGTAAATTTATCCGGTTCATACATTTCTGCCAGCTTGTCCAGACGTGCATCCGGAACAGAAACAATTCCCACATTTTTTTCAATGGTGCAGAACGGATAGTTCGCCGATTCTGCGCCGGCATTTGTCAATGCATTAAATAACGTGCTCTTTCCCACATTGGGCAGCCCGACCATACCTAACTTCATTGCAGTTTCCTTCCTTTTTCCGTAAGTTACGGGGATTTTTGCAAAATGCCCGTATTTTAAAGTATAACATAGGGAAAAATAATTGTCAAGCATTTTGCGCGCATTTCTGAAAAAGCCCCTGTGCAGGAACTTGACAGAGTCCCTTTCCCATGGTATAATAAAAGCAGTTTTGTGCCGTTCATTCTGGCACATGCAGTAAAATTGTATCGTATGATGCCGCCCGGTCTGACTGGATGCAGGCATTTTTTCAGGAAAGGATTTCAACATGAAGCGTTCTATTTCTGCGCTGCTGTGCGCCGCATGTCTGTGCACTTCCGCCTGGATTTCTCCGTTTTCTGCGCTGGCAGAAGAACCGACAGAAGAAGGAACCACCCCGGTAGTGGAAATGCCCTGGAGCAAAGCGCTGTACTATGACGTAACAGACGAAAACGGCAATGTGACAAAAAAGCCGCTTCCGGAGAGCCAGATCATGGGCGAAATTTCTGTGATCATCCACGACAATCCGGTAATGGTCACCA
>UQYK01000057.1 GCA_900545285.1 uncultured Ruminococcus sp. | reverse complement strand
TATGCAGCACAATTTGCCGAAAAGACACGTGTATACGCTTGTGAAGACAGGTTCTTAGTCCTGTGAGGATTCCCGGGACAGATAGAATTCATACAGCGCCGTTGCCTGATGAATGGCATAGGTGATGTGCGCGGCGTGATCTTTCAGATCGGACTGTATCTGGGCAATTGCCGTTTTGATGCAGCCGGGGTTCTCCGTCTCTTCCTCGTAGAATGTCACATGATCCCCCTCTCTGTTTTCATCGGCCTGCACGGCGATTTCCAGATTGCAGTCATTTTGCTCCGCATAGGTAAGCGCAGTTTGCACCGCACCCGTCTGCACCTCTGCCACCAGCCGTTCCACTGCTTCTGCGCTGTCCCGGTATGCCATGAGAATCGTATCATTTGCCGCCTTGGTGATGGCATCATACACATTTTGCGTTTCACCGTTTGCATCCGTGTAATGATAGCGCACAATCCAGAAGGGCAGGCAGAAGGAGACGGACAGATTCTGAGAATCTGCATACTGCTGTGCAGTCTGAATGAATGCCACCTGCTGGCCGCGTACTGCATCGTCATTTTTCCAGTTATATGCCTTGTTCGTCCAAACCTCTGCGTCATAGGACACGCCGGCCAGTCTGGCATCATAGTCCACCATGCTGTTGTATTCCGCCACCCGGTCAAAGACGCGGTAAATGGCCGTTTGGTAGCTGTCCTCATACAACCAGGTGTTTTCCCCGGTAAGCAGATAAACCTTCATGTTTCTGGCATATGCATTCTTGACGAACATCTCTACCATATCCACACTGTTCACCAGCTTATTGGCGCCAATAGAGTAGTAGACCTCCGTCACACCGTAAAATTCCAGGGCATCCAGAAATTCCTGCTGCTTTTCCGGATCCTCATCCAGGCCGTACAGCGCCGCTTTCTTGCCCTTCCAGTACCAGACGGCGCAGTTTTGCTTTGTCTCTTCTATCACCGGATAGACATCTGCTGTCGCGGCATTGTAGAGGTACTTTGCAGTGCCGTCCATGCCCAGCGCCCGGGTATACACCGGATAGAACCGGTCAATGGAATTGTCTATGGGGCGGTTCATCCGGGACTCAATGCTGCTTTTCAGCCCGCCGGAAATCTGACAGCTGTACTCTGCTTTCGAAATATAACCATGCGAAACGGCATCCGCGTAGGACATACCTTTCAGCTGTTCCAGAGGATTCTGCACCGGTTCTGCATGGGTCAGCAGCTGCCGCATGCGGCTCAAGTCCATTCCGTCCAGTCCGCCGTCTGCGCACAGATCTCCGGCCTGCCAGTCTGCAAGATCTGTGCCCGGCTCTGACAACAGCGATTTTTGCAGCAGCACCAGATCCGCAGCAGAAAAGATGCCGTCTGCGTTAAGATCTCCTGTGACAGCAGCCGTTTCAGCTTCCGGCTGATCTGCCGCCGTAACCAGTTCACGGGGGCAGGCAGAAACTGCCGCCGCACACGCCAGAAGAAATGCGATTTGTTTTTTCATATGTCTGCCTACTTTCACAATCTTTTTGTAGAAATTTTGTTTTTATTCTATCACTTTTTTGCACGATTGTCAAGAAAGGCGCAAAACCGGATTCCGGCCGCAATGCCCTCTGCACCGCCAAAGAAAGCAGCAGAATATTGCTCTCTCTTTTTTGAAAAAGCGGCGTAATTCCGCGCAGTTTTCCTCATATTTGTTCATGGAAACGGCATTGACAAACGCCGCCTTCGTATGCTACAATAAAAGCAGTATTCTAAGAAGCTGTCTTTGCATCCTGCGGAAGGGGAGTCCCTGCCCATGCAGACACGCTTTTGGAAACCGGAAGTAGAATCTTTTTTATGAAGCCACAATACAGACAGATTCCGGCGGCTGTACTAGCTGTGCTGACGGCGCTTTCTCTCACTGCATGCGGCAGCGGGGGAGCGGATTCCAAAGAAAGCACCGCAAACGACGCTGCACAGAGCGAAAGCACACCGAAAACACCCCAGGTGGCGCAGCCGGAAAACTTTGACACCTATGTTTCCAACACCGTGGTATCCACCGGAAACAATGCTGTAATCCGGAATGCAGAGCACGTCACTTACCGCGCCTGGATTCCCGTGGAGGAAGCCGGAAAGCTTGACTCTGCAACATAATTGCTTTCTTTTTCTGCCAGGTCCTTTCAGAAACGCTTCTATTAGAACCTGTCTTCACAAGCGTATACACGTGTCTTATGAAGACAAGCGCTTATAAACGGGGGAGCAGACTCCGATAGAGATCTGATACCGCATGCATACCGGATACCGAAGTGGCTGTGTTCTTTTCGGAAACAAAGGAGTTCCTGTTTGGTTCAGAAGCAGATACATCCGACGCAAGACCAGTGTCTGTGGCGATCTGTTCCAGGAGCGCCTGCTTCTTTGCGTGGATGATTTCCGTTTCACTTGCATTTCTATTTTCCATTGCATTTTCAATTTTCTTTTCTTTTTTCTTTGCATTTGTATTTTCCTTTGCATCGGTTGGACTTGTTTGCACTGCATCCAATGCATTTGCATCCGTTGCATCTAAGTTGGTTTCCTCTGTATCCCCGACAGCCGGATCTGTATTTTCTTCCTCCGGGTGCCAGCGCTGATTGGCAGCCTGGCGGCGGCGTTCACAGGTTTCTGCATACTTGTCCGCATCCCGGAGAATCTGGTCGGCAATCATCAGATATGCCACCTGCACTGCCTTGGGCAGCGTCTCCGGAGAAGGGTTGTCCCGGACATGCAGCAGCGCCTTAAACAGCTTTCCGGCATCTGCATCCTCGAACAGCATCACGATTTTTTCCCAGCTGTAGTAAAAGACAAATCCCTTTTCCCGGTTTGTTTTTTTCGCCATTTTATAAAAGCTCCTTTTCCCGATAATAGTTCCGGAAGTATAAACTGCTTCCTACCTATAGCGGGGAAAGCGCGCACAGTTGAACGTTTCTGTTCAACTTTCATCAAAAGTTTTTGGTTAACTTACAAATAATACATCTTTATCCATTCAGAAAGAGGGTTTTTACCATGAAACATCGTATTCTTTCCCTGATCCTGGCCGGTGGTTTGCTGGGGTCTCTGTCTCTGGGGGCATTCGCCGTTTTCTCAAAAACAGCCGCTGCCGCAGAAGAGGACGCGCCTCTGCGGATTATGGCAATGGGGGACTCCATCACACACGGCTATATCAACGGGGACAACGGCTACCGGAAATATTTCTGCTATGATCTCCAGCAGGCCGGCTTCACCAATTTTGACATGGTGGGGCCGAACAACAGCTGGACAAGCACTGCCACCTATGACTACAATGGCACTACCATCACCTACGACCCGGCACATGCCGGCTACAGCGGCTATGCCATTCAGGCAATCGGAAACCGAAGCGGCATTCTGGAAACGGTATTTCAGAATACCTATACCGACAATGAAACCGGCAAGTCCGGAAATATGCTGGAAGCCTATCAGCCGGATATTATCCTGCTGCAAATCGGCACCAATGATGTGCTGGATGCACAGAACAGCGGCATTGGCGACCGTCTGGAAAATCTGGTAGATCAGATTCTGCCCTATCTGGAAGAGGACGGCGACATGCTGTTTTTGTCCACCATTCCGGATATTGACGTTTCGGTTCGGTATGACTGGCTGGGCGCGTATCAGTGGAAAGACGGCAGCGGCCTGAGCTATGAAAGCGACCCGGAAGCCTTTACCGCAAAGGTACAGGGAAGCATTGACAGCTACAATGCCATTGTCAAGGAACTGGTGGAAAAAAAGCAGGCAGAGGGCAAACACATCCGCTTCGCCGACATTCACAGCGTAGTGGATCAGAAAACCGGCTTGAAGGACGGCGTACACCCCAATGAAAGCGGCTATGCCTGCATGGGACAGTACTGGTCGGAACAGGTTCTGGATTATCTGAACAACAAGACTCCGTCTGTTACCGGTACTACTACTGTGACTCTTCCGGAGACAACAACCAGCACAACAGAAACAACCGTTACCACAACGGTTTCCACATCCGAAACAACTCCGGCAACCACAGAAAGCACAACGGACACAGAAACTACTACAACCACACAAACCACCGTTACTTCTGAAACAGAACCAGTCTCCACAGAGACAACGACAACCACCACAACTGCAACGAATACGGAAACTGTGCCCGTTTCTACAACGACTACCACAGAAGAGACACCGGCGCTTCTGGGAGATGTCAATTTGGACGGCAGCCGCAATCTCGCAGACGCTGTGGCACTGACACGATATCTGATAGGGGACATGTCTCTCTCCTATGAGTCTTATCTCCAGGCCGATGTGACACGGGATCAGCTTCTGAACGGACTGGATCTTGCTCTGCTGCGGCAGTGGCTTCTCCAGGAACAGGCATAAGACATGAAACTAAAAGGTATTATTTTTGATATGGACGGTGTGCTCCTGGACACTGAACGGGTGTATTTCCAGTGCTGGAAGCAGAGCGCACAGGACTTCGGCTTTTCTATGGCAGATGAAACGGCGCTGGCTGTCCGGAGCTGCTGTCAGACCTATGCAGAGCCGTTTCTGAAACGTGTTATGGGAGAGGACTTTGATTATCTGGCAGTTCGGAATCATCGGCGAAAGCTGGTGTCCGCATATCTGGCAGAGCACGGCATTTCCCAAAAACCGGGCATCCGGCCGCTGCTGGACTACTGCCAGGAAAATGGTCTGATTGCCACGGTCGCAACCGCAACTGCCAGAAGCCTCGCCGAAGAGCGGCTGGAAAGCGCCGGGCTGGGCGGTTTGTTTCCCCACATTGTGGGCGGAAACCAGGTGAAAACCGGAAAGCCGGAACCGGAAATCTACCGCACCGCCGCTGCACAGCTTGGCCTGGAACCGGAGGCGTGCGCCGCAGTGGAGGATTCTCCCAACGGCATTATTGCTGCTTTTTCTGCCGGATGCAGGCCGCTGATGGTACCGGATCTCACACAGCCGGATGCCTTTCTACAGCCGCTTCTGGCCGGCACCGCACCGGATCTGGAACAACTGATTCCGGTGATACAACATCTGGAAGAAGGAGAATTTTGTCATGCGTAAAAATCCAGTTTCTCAGGTATTTGACATTCCGCAGTACACTTATTTTGAATTTGGCAACACCTTTACCGGCAGTCTCGGCTCTTTCAGCTACAAGATTGTGCCGGGGGAACAGTTTACCATCCAGATCTGGCACGGCCGCCTGTGCTCTGATCTGGCAGAAATTGAAGAAGAGCGGCAGTACCCCATGAACGAAGAAAGCTTTCACACCATGCTCCGCTGGCTGGAAGCGCAGGTAAAACCAGAGGACACCGCAAAATAAGAAAACGTCTCCCTTTTCCGGCAGCGATTCGCCGCAAGGGGAGACGTTTTTTTGTTGAATTTCATTCAGGTATGTTGATATTATAATGATTTGCAGTACTCAGTCAGCTTGCCGATACAGGATTCAAACTGCACCCCGTACCACGGCCCCTGACCCTCCGGATAAAGATGCAGATCCGGCACTGTGACTGCAATGGTATCTGCGGTAAAGTTGACGGCAATGGGCAGCGCCTGTTCCAGGTCGGCACCCCGTACCAGAGCACCGGACAACACGCTGGAGAAGATGTCCCCGGTGCCGTGCATCTGTTCCGGCACATGCTCCCGAAACACGGTGTAATAGGAATCTGTCCGGCTGTCATAGGCCGCTGCGCCGTGCTGGGTTTTGTTGTACCGAACCCCTGTGATCACTGCCATAGGGCATCCCAGCTGCGTCAGCTGTTTCAGATACGACCGAATCTGGGCTTCGGTATATTGCTCCGGATAGGGGATATCCAGCAGCAGGGAAACCTCCGTGAGGTTCGGCACTATGACATCCGCCTTCTGACAGAGCTTTCGCATCTCTCCGGCAAAGTCCGGGGTAAAGCCGGCATACAGCTTTCCGGCATCACCCATTACCGGGTCTACTACAATTTTTGTCTCGCTGCCGCGAAAGGCATCAAAGAAATCCGAAACGATCTGCACCTGTTCCCGTGAGCCAAGATAGCCGGTATAAATACCGTCAAATGTCAGCCCCATGTTCTTCCAATGGGCAGCAATCTGGGGAATATCTGCGGTCAGATCCCGAAAAGTATAGCCCGTAAAGCCAGTAGTATGGGTAGAGAGCACCGCAGTGGGAATCACTGCGGTTTCCACCCCCATTGCAGAAATCACCGGCAAAGCAACTGTCAGGGAGCATTTTCCAAAGCAGGAAATGTCCTGAATGGTGACAATTCGCTTCAGCATTTCTTCGATTCCTCCTTATTTCTTTTCGGATTTTGGATTGCCTGCTTCCGCATGCCGCTTGATGGCAGCAAAGCTCTCTGCACTAATGACATGTTCCATCCGGCACGCATCCTCCGCAGCAGTTTCTGCGGAAACGCCCAGTGTCTGAAGCCAGCTGGAAAGCAGCGTGTGCCGCTCATAAATCGTCTCTGCAATTTTCTTTCCGGCATCCGTCAGTGTGATTTCATTATTGCGGTCTACTGCAATATATCCGTTTTCTCTCAGGTTTTTCATTGCCACGCTGACACTGGGCTTTGAAAATTCCAGTTCATTGGCAATATCTACAGCATGTACGCTTCCATTTCGCTGAAACAGAACCAGAATGGTTTCCAGATAGTCTTCGGCAGATTTTTGAATTTTCAATGTGTGTTCACCTCTATATTTGTTTTATTTTTGTAAATGAATGTGCTTTCCTGTGCATTTTCTGTGTTTTTGTACATGTATACTCGATTGATTATACCATATTTTCCGGAAAAGTGCAAGTGCTTTTTTCACAAAAAACACAAAAGTGCGGCACCGTATCTGCTGTCCGTGCCGCACCAAAGTCGCTTTAAACAATATTTTCCCTGGCCGCCTCCCGTACCTTGCGGATGGCGTGCTTTTCCAGGCGTGAAACCTGTGCCTGAGAGATGCCGATTTCTCCGGCCACTTCCGTCTGGGTTTTTCCCCGGAAAAAGCGAAGAAAGAGAATGTTTTGTTCCCGTTTGTCCAGCTGCCGGATGGCATCCCGGAGCGACAGTTCGCCCATCCAGCTTTCCATGGTGTCCCGGTCCCGGATCTGATCCAGGACATAGAGCGTGTCCCCGGAGTCGGAGTACACCGGCTCATAGAGGGAAACCGGATCGCTGATGCTTTCCAGCGCCACGACCACATCCTCCCGTTTCGTCCCGATTTCCGCCGCAATTTCTGTCACGGTCGGCTCCCGCTGAAACTGTACCGTCAGCCGCTCCTTTGCCTGCATAGCCTGATACGCCAGATCCCTCAGAGAACGGCTGACCTTAATCTGATTATAGTCCCGCAGATAGCGCCGCAGCTCGCCGCTGATCATGGGCACACAGTAGGTGGAAAACCGCACTTCCTTGGAAAGGTCAAAGTTCTGAATCGCCTTGATCAGCCCCACCACGCCGATCTGAAACAAGTCGTCCATGTCCTCTCCCCGGCTGGCAAAGCGCTGAATCACACTGAGCACCAGGCGCAGATTTCCCTGTATCAGCCGGTCTCTGGCTTCCTTGCTGCCGGTATCCCGGATTTCCTTCAGCAGTGCAATCTTTTCCTCTTCCTTCAATACTGTCAGTTCAGCCGTATTTACGCCGGAGATCATTACCTTCTGAAATGCCATTGCGCTTTTCTCCTTTTCGCCGGATTTTGCCTTCTGTTCCAGAGCATGTCCCGTTAAAATACAAGTACAGATTTTATGGGAACACTCTCTAGTTTGCGCGGAAAAGCCCGGTTTTATCCGGAAAAGCAGGCAGCGATTTTTGGGAGAAAAGGCGCTTTTTCACAGAAAAATCCGAAAAATGCAGAATTTCCTCTTGCACTTTGCCTGAAAATATGCTATACTGTTAGGCATGAATGCTGCTGCAATGGCAGCGTTTCGCTGATCTACATCAATGATAAAGGAACATGATACATGGCAAATAAAAAGACATCTGAAAAACAAAAAATGCTCGCAGAACAGCGCAAGGCAAAGCGCCGGGAAGATGAGAAAACAGAGCGGAAAAAAAGCCGCCGAAAGAAGGGGATTCTCGCCGCTGCAATTTGCGTGGTCAGCGCCGCTGTTATTGCAGGCGGCTGTGTCTGGGCTGTGAAAACCCAGCCTCTGACCCACATGCTCCCCGTGGAAAAGACAGAGCACTATTCTCTCAACGCGGCGGAAATTTCCTTTTACAGCTGGCAGATTTATCAGCAGTACCTGAACAACAACACCAGCAGCTCGGACAAAAAGCCGGACGCAGAAACGGCGCTTTCCAAGCAGAATTACGATAATGACACCACCTGGGAAGCTTATTTCACCGACGCTGCCAAAGACTATGCGCAGAACATCCTGATTTTGTGCGAGGCTGCACACGAGGCAAATTACACTCCGGATGAAGCCGTCACCGGCCTTGCCAAATCCGCTCTGGATGAATTCGACAGCAGCACCTTCCCGTCCTGTGTCAGGGACGAGGATGTGACACATGCAATGGAGCTGTACCTCACTGCATGGGACTACAGCCAGTATATCCGGGAAAACATCTCTGTGACAGAAGAGGAGATGGAGGACTATTACACAGATCCGGAGAACACCAAAACTATGCAGGTTTGCAGCTATGAAAGCTTTTCCTTCGCCTACGACGATTCCAGTGAAACTGCACTGTCCAGTACCGAAGCACAGGAACTGGCACGGGACCTGCGCCGCTGCAATACCAGAGATTCCTTTGAAAAGTGGGTGCATGACTATTATGCAGAAAACACCACACTGACAGAAGAAGAGCTTCAGTCTCAGGTTTCTACACTCTATGCAGAAAGCATGGGCTATACCGAAGGTGATTCTCTCAGCGAATGGGCTTTTTCCGGCGATGCCAAAGCAGGGGACACCACCATCCTGACAGACGACACCAACAAGAAGATCACCGTTGCTCTGCTGGTGTCCGAGCCGGAACGGGATGAGGCTTGTCCGGTTACACTGCGTCAGATTCTCTTTACCTCCAACACCTATGGTTCTTCCGCAGATGCCAAGGCAGCCGCAGAGGATATGCAGAAGCAGTGGGAAGCCGGGGACAGAACCGAGGACAGCTTCGCCAGTCTCGCTTCCAGCTATTCGGAAGACACCTCCACAGACGGCGGACTCTACAGCAATGTGCCCCAGGGACAGATGATTACCAGCTGGAAACAGTGGTGCTTTGACCCGTCCCGAAAGGCCGGAGATGTCACTGTCCTGAACAGCACCTACGGCGCATGCCTGGTGTACTATGTCAGTGCTGACACGCTTCCCAGCTGGGAGCAGACCGCAACGGATGCGCTGACCGAAGAGCATTACGCCGACCAGTTTGATACCTTTGAAAAAAATGCAAACCTCAAGACTTCTGACACTTTGATGAAGCTGGTAAAAGCTGATTCTCAAAAATAGCACTGTTCCAACCGCCTGGTTCCTGTACCGGCGGTTGTTTTTTTGCTGTTTCTTCTGCATCTGCGGCCGGGGGAGCAGAGGTATACTGCACCTGCTGCCGCTGGGTATAAAAGGCGACTCTGGCAGCATACACTGCGTCCTTTGCATCTGCTGTGCTGTCATGATTGGCATCTGCCTGCAAGAGATTTGCTGTCTGTCCGCCTTCCAGCAGCTGTACAGCATCTGAGGCCGTCAGCTGAAAATCCCCGTTGCAGTCTCCGGGCACAGTCTGGATGTGAAACGGATGCACCGCAGTCACAGTATACCCTTTCTCCTGTGTCTTGCTGTCGCCCAGGTAGGAAACATACCGGGAACCGGAATCCAGCAGGTAGAGCCGATGCTGCTCCAGATCTACACGGTCGGTCAGGACATAGTGATCACTCCCGGAGCCGGTTTTCATTTCCAGGACATAGCTGTACGCCCGGTCATTTCCTGCCGCCGCACAGACCGCATAGGCCTGTTCTGCCCGTTCCTCCGCTGTTCCGGAAAGCCAGACGCTTTCCTCTCTCTGCAAGTAATCGCTGTAGACTTCCGCCACCCGTTCCATCTTCGGCATCCCGGACAGCAGCACCTCCTGCACAAACGCGGTGTAAAATGTATAGGAATCAGACAGGTTGTCTGCCCCCGGCACCGGCAGATTGTACCGCACTGCCAGCTTTGCCAGAGCGTAATTCAAGCAGCCGTCCCTGTCAATTGCCGGGGTATTCTCGTCCGGCTCTGCAAACTGCATCCAGCAGGCATAGGCCTGCGCCGCCGGAACCTCGGCACAGCCGCCCTTTTCCAGAGATGCCGCAAAAGCACCGGGAACCGGAAGCAGCATACAGGCGGCAGCTGTCCAGATTGGAATGGCTCGGTATCGCATGAGATCTTCTCCTTTTACACATAGAATCTTTCCGGCGTTTGTACCGGTCATTTATGATATGCGCACAGACACGCCTTTAGCACCTGGATTTCCGGAATTGTGAAAAATTCTTAGGATCCCTTTTCAAATTCGGAAAGATATGTTATAATAGAACATACATTCCGGACTGTCCGGCACCAGGCCGCATTGTCCGAAGAGTAGGAGAGGAATTATGACAGATATAGAATGCATCGCGTTAAAACAAAAAGCATTTCAAACTTATTTCCATTCCCTGAATGACCGTCAGCAGCAGGCAGTTTTTTCGGTAAACGGGCCCGTACTGGTACTGGCTGGTGCCGGGAGCGGAAAAACAACCGCGATTATCAATCGTATTGTAAATATGATCTATTTCGGAGACGGCTATGCAGCCGCATCTCCCCGTATCTTCCCGGAAGATGCCGCCTGGCTGAAACAATACTGCGCCGGAACAGAACCGGAAAATCTGGACAGACTCCGGGAAATTCTGGCCGTTTCTCCCATCCGGCCGTGGAATATTCTTGCTATTACCTTTACCAACAAGGCCGCCGGAGAAATGCGCGCCAGACTGGCCGCTGCAATCGGTGAAGAGGAAGCCATGCAGGTGAACGCCTCCACCTTCCATTCCGCCTGTGTCCGGATTCTGCGCCGGAGCATCTCCCTTCTGGGCTATGACAGCAGCTTTGCCATCTACGATACAGATGACGCCAGACGGCTTATGAAATCCTGCATTGCTGAATGTGACATTTCGGAAAAGCAGTTTCCGCCCCGAAGCGTAATTCAGGAAATCAGCATGGCCAAGGATGCCATGATTTCTCCGAAGCAAATGCTGGAGGATGCCGCAGGAGACTACCGCAAAATGATGATTGCCAAGCTCTATGCTGCCTATCAGCGGCGGCTGCGGGAATCCAACGCGCTGGACTTTGATGATATCATTTATCTGACCGTTGAACTGTTCCGCAAGTTCCCGGAGGAACTGGAAAAGTATCAGAACCGGTTTCGCTATGTCCTGGTGGACGAATATCAGGACACCAACCACGCCCAGTATCAGCTGATCTCCCTGCTGACCCATAGCAGCGGCAATCTCTGCGTTGTGGGGGACGATGATCAGAGTATCTACCGTTTCCGGGGGGCGACTATTGAAAACATTCTGGGATTCGAACAGGAGTTCCCCAACTGCACAGTCATTCGTCTGGAACAAAACTACCGTTCCACCCAGACCATTCTGGACGCAGCCAACAGCGTAATCGCCAACAACGAAGGCCGCAAGGAAAAGCGGCTCTGGACAGATCTGGGCACCGGAGAAAAAATCACATGGTACAAGGCAGCCGATGAAGCAGACGAGGCTGCATTCGCCGCAGAGTCCATCCTACAACACATCAAGGACGGCGGCGCATACCACGACAATGCTATTCTCTACCGCATGAATGCACAGTCCAATATGATGGAGCGCGCCCTGGTTCGCTCTGGTATTCCATACCGCATCTACGGCGGCACACGGTTCTACGACCGGAAGGAAATCCGGGATATCACCGCTTACATGAGCATTGTGGAAAACCCCAACGATATAGTGCGGTTCGGACGAATTGTCAATGAGCCCAAACGGGGCATCGGTGACGCAACTGTTTCGCTGCTGATGGATATTACACAGGATCTGCATCTGTCACCGCTGGAAGTCATGCGGGATGCAGATCAGTATCCGGTGCTTTCCAAAAAGGCGGCGGTGCTGAAAAAGTTTGCGGCCATGTGGAACACTCTGATTGATTCTGCTGCCGAATTACCCCTGGAGGAATTTTTGGATGTCCTCTTAGACCAGACCGGCTATCGCAGTGCATTGCAGGCCATGGGGGAGGAGGGCACCTTCCGCCTGGAGAACATTGAGGAACTAAAGACCTCCATTCTCACCTAT
>UQYK01000056.1 GCA_900545285.1 uncultured Ruminococcus sp. | reverse complement strand
AGCGCCACCTTGCCAAGGTGGAGGTAGCGAGTTCGAGCCTCGTAATCCGCTCCAATGGCGCTATAGCCAAGTGGTAAGGCAAAGGTCTGCAACACCTTGATCTCCAGTTCAAATCTGGATGGCGCCTCCAAAAGTCGAGAACGCAAGCTGGCGTTCTCTTTTTTTATATCTATTTGAAGTAATATGCACATGGAATATGTGCATTTTGTTTTTATGAATCTGATTTGCAGCAGCGTAGATACAAGTCAAACAGAAATGGAGAACCAAAATGGCAATTTACCTGGTCGATTATGAAAATGTCTATATCGAGGGGCTGGAAGGACTGGAGTCCTTGGCTAAGCAGGACGAAGTGGTGATTTTCTATACTCAAAACCGCTGTGGTCTGACGTTTGAGCTGCACCGGCGCTTGATTTCCTGTAAGGCATCTTTGCGCCTGATGGAGGTGACAGCCCTTTCCACCCGAAAGAATACGGTAAAAAATGCGCTGGACTTACAGCTTTCCATGTATATGGGCTATTTAATCGGGCGCTGTCCACACGAGCCGCTCTACATTATTAGCAAGGACACAGACTTCGATCTGAACTTGTCATTTTTCAAGCAGTATTTGCAGGAGGGGGACGTTTCTCTTGCAATCTGTGCCACTATTGAAGACGCACTGCATGGCGTAGAGGCGATTCGTCCGGAACAGCTGCTGGAAGCGGCGGAATCTTCGGCAGCAGAGCCGCTGGAAGAAGATTCTGAATCCACCGGGAAAAAGCAGACGAAAAAGAATCATAAAAACACATCTGCGGCTGTCTTTCCCAAGATGCTCCAGCTCCGGGTACAGCAGCTGCTGGAAACTGAGGATGCCCAGATGGTAAACCGGATTTGTGCCATGCTGATGGCCTCAGAAGATCTGCTGACGCTGAATAACCTGTTGTCTCGGTACTACCATGACGGAAAACAGGTGAAGCAGATGTATCATAAGCTGAAACCGGCGTTCGGCGCACTGCGGGAGGCCGCGACTTCGGGAGAAGAAGCGTAAACGATTTGCTTTTCTAATATAAAAAGAAAGCCACTGAATTATTTTCAGTGGCTTTTTCGATACAATCAATTGTCTGTGCTGTAATTTATGCTTCGTAGAACGGAGCCTTGCCTTCAATTGCCTTTTGTCCCATGGGAGACTGTGCCGGGGCAACTGCGCAGGCACCGTATTTCTTTGCAATCGTGGCGATATCATCGGAAACAGTACGGATATCCTTTACGGAATCATCCAGATCCAGCAGAATCAGATAACCGTCAGTGCCGTTTGCCTTAACACCAGTGAGATATGCCTTCCGGATGGTATCCACGCCCTGCATATGTTCTTTCAGTTCGTTCAGCATGTCCATGGGGATTACTTTCAGATCCTGGAGTTCCAGACGAGGCTGAATTGCCATTGCCTGTTCCTTGGAGAAAGCCAGCCCGATGGTAAACGGGTCAATTACAATGCCGGCAGCCGTATTCTTCGGATCGTTCAGCATTGCGATGTACTGTGACAGCGACATCGGAACCGCCTTGCAGGAGGGGATAGCGCTCCACTTTTGCAGTTCCGGCAGGCTGGTGAAGAGCGGCAGGAACTTCTGGTCGTCGTGGTTTACCATGATGAACTCTGCTTTTGCAGTGACCTTGTCGCCGGCCTTTACTGTTTTGGGCAGATCTTCCATCAGTGCCGGAGCCACGAATCGACCCTTTCGCAGCGCGTCAAAGAGTGCATTCTGTGCTTCCGGTGTCTTTTCCGTGCGCAGCTTGCTGGCTGCAATGATCACATCGGAGTTGGTGATCTTTTCTGTGCCGAACATCGCAGTGATGGTGTGCGTTGCTGCCGGTGCTTTCGGAAGCTCTACGCCCTTGAGTTCAGCCATCTTGCCCTTCTGAACCACGATGCTGGTTTCTGCCGGGTTGATGACAATACCGCTGATATCAATATTCTGCTTGAGCATGATGTCGCAGTACTGATCAAAGGTGATGATCATGGTCTCTGCTTCGGGATCGTTTTTCCATTTCAGGAATTCCAGCCAGTCAGTGAAGGCCGGGAACAGTTTGGTACCATTTTTATTGGAAACCGCCATCAGGGATGCCTGAAGCTGGCGCTGACCGTTTTCATCCGGCTCTACATCTTCCAGGGAAGAACGCAGTGTAATCGGCGCAATGAAAGAAGCGGCCTGAATCTGTTTCAGCATTTCTGCTTCGGTCTGTTTGTTCTGATTTTGCTTGAAATCCGCCATTGCGGCAACCAGATCGGGGTTTTTGATTGTGGGTTTTTTCAGTTGTGACAATTTGGTTCACCTCATCTTAAAAATTCAAACCGGGACAGCGCAGGCGTTTCTGCACAAACCGATTTTTATAGGGCACTGCGGCAATAATCTGGCCGGCGGTGCGTATCCTCTGTGCGATAAGCGCCTTTTGTATAAAACCGGGCGCTCCACCCGAAAATGTGGCTGCGTGCTCAAAAACGGCGCAGATAATTTACAGGCATATGGTTAGTATACCATACTTCGTAAAAAAAAGCAAGCGAAATTGTACAAAAAAACGAAAACTTCGAAATGCGGATTTGACGCATTGGAAAAAAGCAAAGAAAAAACCAGGTGAAACGAAAAATACATCGTTTTCCCTGGCGGTTTCCATGTTTCAATTGTAACAGAAGACCTTACGCACGATCTACTTTGCCGGAGCGCAGGCATCTGGAGCAAACGTACATATGACAAGGAGTTCCCTTCACAATCGCTTTTACACGCTTTACGTTCGGCTTCCATGTTCTGTTCGAGCGTCTGTGGGAGTGAGAAACCTTAATACCGAAGGTAACACCCTTTCCGCAAATTTCACATTTAGCCATCCTACTGCACCTCCTTACACGAGCTTGCATGCAACACTGCTTTCGTATTGCAGGTTACAAACTAACATATCTATTTTATCAGATTTCAAAAGAAAAAGCAAGACTTTTCTCTGTTTTTTTCAAATGTTATGTTTGAACATAAAAATCATAATAAAATTAGGAAAATCTATGCTCTGAATATAATCTGTCGAAGCTTTACTTTAAAAGTATGCGGACTTTGGAATGCGTTCCAGACGGAAACGGCGCTTTTTTAAAAAAACTCGGGCAATCTGGAAAAAGCTTTCTGCAAAAATAGACTTGAAATTCCATGCAGGATCATGTATAATATAGTGTAATACATCGAAAACGGAAAGCGAAATATTTCGCAGAAAGGGAATCACGCAATATGAATTTTTTCAGCAATCTGTTTCACATAAACCGTTATTTCATTCTGGCTCGCGTTGTCATTGTGCTGCTGATTCTGCCGCTGCATGAATTCGCGCACGGCTGGGTGGCGCGGAAATTTGGCGATGACACCGCAGAAGCTGCCGGCCGTCTGACCGTTAACCCGATTGCGCACCTGGATCCGTTTGGCTCTGTGCTGTTGTTGTTTACCGGATTCGGCTGGGCAAAACCAGTGCCGATCAATCCTGCCCGAATGCGCAATCCACGCAAGGGTGTTATCTGGACTTCTCTTGCCGGGCCGTTGTCCAATCTTCTGGCAGCGCTGGTGGGTATCATTTTATTGCAGGTAGAGGTTCCGTTCCTGAACCAGCACCTGGATAATGTTGTCCTGTATGGCATCTATTATTTCTTGCAGGGATTTGTCTCTATCAATATTTCTCTGGCAGTCTTTAACCTGATTCCCATTCCGCCGCTGGATGGCTCTAAGGTGCTTATGATGCTCCTGCCGTACCGGCAGTCCATGTGGATGCAGCAGCGGCAGCAGATGCTTTCCATTCTCCTGTGGATTCTGATTCTGATCGGAATCCTGAGCACACCGCTGAGCTGGATCTCCGGCTGGATTATGAAGTTCTTTATCCTGATTACAAACTGGATCGGAACGCTCATTCAGATGGTACTGTAGTCATATGCAGAAGATTTCATTTAAGCTGGAAGTATTTGAAGGCCCTATGGACCTTCTGCTGAACCTGATCACGAAGCATAAGCTGAATATCTATGATATTGAAATTTCCAGCCTGCTGGAACAGTACCTGGCCTATCTGGATCAGTGCCGGGAACAGGATCTGGAACTGGCAGGGGAGTTCCTGGAAATGGCGGCAAGGCTTATCTATATCAAGACGGCCTCTCTGCTGCCTCGTCCGGAAGAAGCCCAGAAGGAAAAGCAGGCACTTCAGGGTGCGCTGATTGAGTATGCACTGTGCAAACAGGCGGCAGCACTATTAAAAGAGCGTTATAGAGGCGGACAGGTTTTTGTGCGGGAACCAGTGAAGCTGGAGGTTTCCCCGGTGTATGCCGGAAGCCATGCTCCTGCTGTTTTGCTGGAAACCTGGATTGCCATGGGACAAAAGCGGTTTACGCCGGAGGACAACTCCAAGGACAGGCTCCAGCGTGTTGTGAGCCGCCCGGTGGTGTCCGTTTTGTCAAAGGTGGTATATCTGATGCGAAAGGTGTATCACAATGCCCATGTGTACTTCGGAGAGCTGTATGCAGATGTACGGGAGCGCTCTGCGCGCGTGGCTCTGTTTCTGGCGGTGCTGGAACTCACCAAGCACGGCAGAATCGGCATCAGCGAGGACGGTACCTATCTATACCTGCGAACGGATCGGAAAAAGATTTCCCAGAAAAGCAGTGCCGCTTCCGAAGAAGCGGCAGAGGAACTGCCGGATACCGAAGATCTGGACTTGATACCGCAGTAAGATCTGCGGCTGTCCTTTTGAGACAAGAAAAAATGTGCAGGATCGTATAAGATTACAGGAAAAGGGGGATACTCATGGAAGAACGCACCAAACCGGAACTGTACCACATGGTGGAGGCAGTTCTGTTTGCCAGCGGTGAGCCGATTTCAGTCACGCGTCTGGCCAGTGCCTGCGAAGCAGGGGAGGATGCCGTTCTGACGGCGCTAAGGCGGCTTGCGGCAGAATATGCAGAGCAGAAAAGCGCCGTCTCTGTGGTACAGCTGGGGGACAGCTGGCAGATGTGTACGCGTCCGGAATTTGCGCCGGCGATACAGCGCGCCATAGAGACCAAAAAAAATGCCCCCCTCTCTCCGGCGGCCATGGAAGTACTCACCATCGTTGCCTATAATCAGCCGGTGAGCAAGAGCTTTGTGGAACATGTGCGCGGCGTAGACAGCGGCTCGGTGGTAAACACCCTGGTGGAAAAGGAACTGCTGACGGAAGCCGGCCGGCTGGATGTGCCGGGAAAACCCATTGCCTATGCGACTACGCCCCATTTTCTGCGGTGCTTTGGCTTGCGTACACTGGACGATCTGCCGCCGCTCCCCATGCTGGCAGAGGGTGTGCAGGATAAATCGGAAACAGATGCGGAAGATTCTGAAATGATTCAGGAAACCTAAAAATTTACCTGGATGTGTACAGATTCGGCACATCTGCTTTGCAGTCCGAATCGGAAACAGATGCGAAAAATGAAAGAAAGAGGCGCTTTGGCATGATCGGATGGTGCATTGCCGGCGGCGTCCTGCTGCTTTTTCTGCTGATTTTGCTGACACCAGTGGTTTTTAGCGTCAACTACGATGATTTCAGAGACATTTTTATGTGGAAAGTCTCGTGGCTTGGCATTCCTCTGCTGTGCAGTACTGGCACTGGCTTGTTCCAGCGGAAAAAAAAGCCGCAGGAACAAGCAAAGCCGAAGAAAAAACAAAAAAAGAAGCCGGAAAAAACGGAAGATGCCAAAGAAAAGATGCGCCGCAGCTGGGATATGTACTGGAGTCTGATACGGCGTGTGCCAAAGGCGCTGCGTCTGCTCTGGAAGGGCATCTCTATCCGAAAGCTGACAATCGGCGTGCAGGTGGGGCAGTTTGATGCCAGCGCCTGTGCCCAGGCATACGGCGCAGCAAATGCGGCGGTATATACTGCCCTGGGACTGCTGCAAAGCATGATGCGCGTCTCTGTCGAGCAGGTGCAGATTCGCTGCGCATTCGGAACAGAAAAGACAAACTGGATTGTTCGGGGAAAGCTCTGTGCTTGTCTGCTGGCGGTGCTGGCGGCTGCGTGCAGTGTTGTCCTGGGGTTACTTTCCGGCGGCAAAAAGCCGCAGTCCGTACACGCCAAGGAAGAACCGCCCATGCAAAAGCAGAATGCCGCGTCAGAAGCAGTTTCGGCCGGCAGCAGAAGATAGGAAAAACACGCTACGAAAATTTGTGTTTCAAATTACAGGAGGGAAAAAGCTGTGCAGGATAAACATCAGATTTCAGATTTAATGGGCGTTACCATGGAAAAAATACGGGATATGGTAGATGTACAAACCATCATCGGAGATCCCATTACCGTATCCGATCAGGTAACCATCATCCCGGTTTCCAAGGTGTCCTACGGATTCGCTTCCGGCGGCTCGGATCTGCCGGCAAAGGCCAATCCCAAGGACTTGTTCGGCGGCGGTGCTGGTGCCGGCGTTTCCATTCAGCCGGTTGCATTCCTGGTAGTACAGGAAGACGGCGTGCGCCTGCTTCAGATGGATGAAGGCAGCGATGCCCTGAGCAGTGCCATTCGTTCCGTGCCGGAAGTGGTGGACCGCATCAGCAGCCTGATTCGGAAGCCGAATTCGAAAAATAAGGAAAAGGCTGAAACAGAAGAAGCATAACAGGATTTGATGCCGCATACTCTGGAGTGTGTTCTCTTTTTGACAGAGAGCCGCAATTCAAAAAGCAGGTTTCCAAAAAAGGAAACCGCTTTTGACAGAGGGGCGGAACAGATATGGTACAACGAATCAAAAAATGGGTGGGCATTCTGACAGCTGGTGTTTTGCTGTTGGGAGGCGTTCCGCTGGAAAAGGCTGCCGCAGAATCCTCTGTTTCGGTTTTTGCGGCTTCCTGTGTGGTAATGGAAGCCGTAACCGGGGCAGTGCTCTACGAAAAAAATGCACGGGAAGAACGCCCTATGGCCAGCACAACGAAAATTATGACAGCCCTGCTCTGCCTGGAAAGCGGTGATCTGGACCGGGAGTTTTCGGTAGATTCGGATGCCATTCATGTAGAAGGCTCTTCTATGGGATTGGTGGAAGGCGACCGGGTAACCAAACGGGCGCTGTGCTATGGCATGCTGCTGCCGTCTGGGAATGATGCAGCCGGTGCGGCCGCGGTAGAGCTGGCCGGAAGCTATACCGCCTTTGCACAGCAGATGAACCAGAGGGCGGAACAGCTGGGCATGACGCAGACGCATTTTGTGACACCGTCCGGGCTGCATGATGATGCCCACTATACAACTGCCTATGATATGGCGCTTCTCACAGCAGCGGCGCTGCAAAATGAGACCTTTCGGGAAATCTGCGGCCAGGAAAAGGCACAGGTTTCCTTTGGAAATCCGCCCTATGACCGCTGGCTTTCCAATTCCAACAAGCTGCTCTCTATGGATGACAGTATCATTGGCGTGAAAACCGGATTTACAGATGAGGCCGGCCGCTGTCTGGTTTCTGCTGCGGTACGGGACGGGGTTACGCTGATTTGTGTCACCCTGAACGATCCCAATGACTGGCAGGATCACCTGGCGCTGTATGACAGCTGCTTTTCTATGGTAGAGCCGGTTGCATGCGCTGTACCGGAGAACTGGACAGTTCCGGTTGCCGGGGGAAAGGAAATGGCCTCCGTTTCTGTCCAGGCAGAAGCACCGCTTGTGGCCGGTGTTTGTGGCGGCACGATGCCGGAGCTGGAATTTGTCATGGAAACCGCGCCGTTTCTCTATGCCCCGGTCACTGCCGGGCAGCAGGTGGGCACTTGGTGTGCGCGTCAGGAAAACGGACGCATTGCCGCAACCGGAGCGCTGTATGCAGCCGAAAGCATTTCCTATCAAACGGAGCAGTCTGTATCGGAGCAGAAACCAGCCTGGCATCAGCGGCTGTGGCACATGCTTTTTTCCTGAGAAGCGCCTGAAAAAGTGACGTGTGTTTCCGGAGCTGCGAGTTCATCTTGCAGTTTTGGCGGCACGTTTTAGAAATACAATTGCGGAAAAGGAGTAAGACGTGGAAAAAATACGAATTCAAAAGCTGCTGGCAGATGCCGGCTATTGTTCCAGAAGACAGGCGGAGGCGCTGATCTCTTCCGGAAAAATTAAGGTAAACGGCCATCCGGTAAAGCTGGGGGATAAGGCGCTGCCGACCGATCTGATCACAGTAGGCGGAGAGCGCGTCTATATTCCGCGGAAAAAGCAGTATCGCTATCTGATGCTGTACAAGCCGAGAGGGTATGTTACCACAACTGCGGACGAGCTGGATCGCCGCTGCGTTATGGATCTTCTGGAAGATGTGGAAGAGCGGGTATATCCGGTAGGCCGGCTGGACAAGGATTCCGAAGGGCTTCTGCTGCTGACCAATGACGGTGCTTTTGCCAACGGCATTATGCACCCCAGCCGCCATATCAGTAAGACCTATCGGGTTACGGTGCGGCCGGATGTGACCGAAGAACAGCTGATTGCGCTGTCCAAGGGCATCGAATTGGACGGAAAAATGACACAGCCGGCCACTGTTGTGGTAAAGACCAAAGAACCGGGGCGCGTGGTGTTGCTTATGACCATTCATGAGGGCAGAAACCGGCAGATCCGGCGAATGTGTGAATCTGTCGGCCTGGAAGTGGCACGTCTGCGCCGCATCAGCATTGGCCCGTTGAAACTGGGAATGCTGAAACCGGGTACATACCGGGATCTGACTGCGGAAGAGCTTCGCGCGCTGCGCAACGCTATGGGGACCGCAGAAGCCGCCCCTGCAAAGGGCAGACGCAGATAAAAAAACGCATTGATACCAGCGTATCTCTGTGGTTCATTTTTTGAAAGGAGGAACAGGCAATGCCGATTTGTATTTCGCCGGAGTTGCCGGCATATCATATTTTATCCCAGGAGAATATTTTCGTCATGGACAGCGACCGTGCTGCACATCAGGATATTCGTCCGCTTCGCGTACTGGTGCTGAATCTGATGCCGAAAAAAATTGAAACGGAATGTCAGTTCCTGCGACTGCTCAGCAATACACCGCTCCAGGTGGACATCGAATTTCTGCATGTGTCCAGCCATATCAGCAAGAATACATCGCAGAATCATCTGGCCACATTTTATCGGACATTTTCGGAAATCAAGGATCAATACTATGATGGATGTATTATCACCGGCGCGCCGGTGGAGCATCTGAAATTCGAGGATGTGGACTACTGGCAGGAAATCTGTGCCATTATGGAGTGGACAAAGTCCCACGTCTTTTCCACCATGCACATCTGCTGGGCGGCGCTGGCCGGGCTGTACTATCATTTTGATGTGCCGAAGTATGACCTGGCGCAGAAAATGTTTGGCATTTTTCCGCAATATGTGCTGGAACCGCACTGCCAGCTGCTGCGGGGCTTCAATGATGTTTTTCATGCGCCCCACTCCCGGCATGCCGAAGTACACCGGGAAGATATCGAAAAGGTGCCGCAGCTGAAAATTCTGACGGAATCTCCGCTGTCCGGGGTGCACATTGTGGCAAACCGAAACGGACGGCAGTATTTCATCACCGGCCACTCCGAATATGACCGGGATACACTCAAGGGGGAATATTTCCGGGACAAGGAGAAAGGCGCAGAGATTGCACTGCCCTATGACTATTTTCCGGATGATGATCCCGCAAAGGAACCCCACTACAGCTGGGGATGCAGCGCCAATCTGCTGTTTTCAAACTGGCTGAACTACTGCGTTTATCAGCAGGTTCCCTATGATCTGACTGCGCTGGAGGTGTATAACTGGGACTGGCAGGCAGGACTGTAAGCCCTTGCTGCCGGACAAGTGTATCATCCCTTATAAAAGCATACAAAAAGCCCGTCTGCACCGGAGAGCCATGGTGCAGACGGGCTTTTCTATGTGTGTATAACGTGCAGCTTTTTGTCCTGAGACAGCTGCATGCATCTTACAGATACGTGAGGAACTGAGATGCCAGGACAACCAGTACCAGTGCAATCGGATAAGTTGCAGCATAAGCGCTTGCAACGTTCGGTGTGCCGCTGGTGTTGATCAGTGCGCCCAGTGCCGGAGTACTGGTCATACCGCCGGTGATGGAACCCAGGTTGTTGAACAGGCTCAGTTTCAGCAGCTTCTTTGCCAGGAAAAAGCCAATAAACAGAGGAATCGTGGTCATCAGTGCGCCCCACAGGAACAGCAGCGGGCCGTACTTTTCCAGTGTCTGTACGAATCCGGCACCGCCGTCTACGCCGGCACCGATCAGGAACAGAACCAGTCCCCATTCCTGAAATACTTCCAGGAGATGCTTGTTAACCTTCATGCTCAGCTTGCCGATTCTGCCGAAGTGACCGAAGATCAGACCCATGATCAGCGGGCCGCCGGTGGTGCCCAGGTTAAAGGAACCAGCCCCCAGAGGAATGTTGATGCAACCCAGAATTGCACCGGTCAGTACGGTCAGCGCGAATGCACCCAGGCCGAACTTATCCATTTCAAACAGCTTCTGCTGCTTCAGCGGACTTTCATCGCCGGTATCAACAGAGGTCAGCTTTGCCCGTTCTTCTGCCATGTTGGCTTTCAGCACCTTCGGCACAATCTGTACGAACAGGACAACGCCGATAACGCCGAACGGATATGCCACTGCGTGACCGACTGCAATTTCCTTGAATACCTCGCTGCTTTCACCGATGGCTTCCTGCGCTGCGGCAAATGCCGGAGTACTGGTCAGCGCGCCGGACAGCAGGCCGACACTCATTGCAGAGTTCATACCCGGAACCAGTACAGTGATCAGCGCACAGACGGCGGCACCGGAAGCAATGATTACAGCACCCAGCAGAACATAGGACTTTGCATTCTTCTTCAGGTTTTTGAAGAAGGTGGGGCCTGCGATCAGGCCCACAGAAGTAACAAACAGAATCAGACCAAAGCTCTGGATGAGCTTAAAGTAAAAGTTGACTGCGTCCTGTGCCTCCACATCTGCAATCCAGGCGGCAATGCCGTTTTCGCCGAATGCCACGCCCTTAAAGTGACCGACTACCAGCGCAACCAGGAAGATGGCTGCGGTTCCCAGGGAAACGCCCTTGATGTTGATTTTGCCCAGCAGATAACCGACTACGATAATCGCAAAGACAAAGAACAACACCATGACGATGGCAGACATGCTGAAAATATGCGTTCCTGCCACTTCAAACAATTTTAAATGCATGAATCAATTTCTCTCCTCTTTGTTAGAATCCGAAGGGACATCAGACAGAAAACGGCTCTCATGGTTTATTGCCTGGTGCAGAACGAAAAAATCGCCTTACCCTTGCTGAAAAGAATGGCAAACCGGCTAAGATGATTTCTGTGCCGTAGTTTGCAAACTATTTTTCATTATAACGGATTCCAACATTTTTGTCAATGAAACAAAATACGTTTTTAAAATAATGTATGAAATTGATAAAAAGTGATATTTTTTAATTGTGTTTTCCGTCAGAAACAATAAAAACAGAATATGATAGCGCAAAGAATTTGTAGAGAAAAATGTATACAAAGAAACGCGATTTGTCGGATAGAGAAATTAAAATGAACAAACTGTGTTATGCGGCATGCTCGTTTCCATATGCCTGCTGATAGTCTCTTTTGATCTCCAGAAAGGTGCGCAGTTCTGTGAGAATACAGTAGAGCACGGCACGGTTTTCAAAGGCACTTCGGGTATCCGGCAGCGGCATTTTCTGATAGGCCGCATGGAGTGTGTCCAGCTGTTCCAGCAGAGCTGCGCAGTCATTTTCCGCGTGGTACTGGTCGGAAATATCGGAGAACAGCCGGGAGAGGGGCTGCGCCTGTGTCGGAACCGCGGTCAGTTTTTGAATCTGGTGATAGATTCCCCGGAGCACCAGACATTGTTCCTGCCGCATGGTGACATAGTGAGCGAAGGAGATTTCATTTTGCCAGGTGTGGTTTTGGAGAAACTGTTCAATTTCCCGGTGCAGCTCCTGAGAGCATGCATCTGTACGGCGAAAGCAGGCATCTGTATAGGTACTATGGTCTGTTTGCAGCAGCTGTCCGGCCATTCGCTTTAAAATCTGCCGGATTTCTTCGTCCAGCAAATGCTGCTGCGCCTTAATCTTGTGCAGGTTGTCCGGCATAAACCAGTTAAGCCCGATGCCAATGCCGCTGCCGATCACCAGAAGGAGCGCTTCGTTTCCGATCATGGGGAGGGAAACACCGCCGGCCATCATATAATGCGTGGCCATGACAGCGTTAATAGGAATCGAATCCTCCAGATGCAGGCCATAGCAAAGCAGCAGCAAGAGCAGCAGCACAAGGCCGAATGCCCAGGGTGCCGTGCTGCACAGTGTATACACAGCGCCGCAGAGGAGCGTCATAATCCCGAATGCAATGACGCGGCGAAAACTGCCGGTTAAGGTTTCCCGGCGGGTGTTTTGTACGGTGAGCAGGGTGATAATCCCGGCAGATGCGGCACTTTGCAGCCCCAGCGCCTCTGCCAGAAGGATTGCCGCCACTGCACCGCAGGCAATTTTCATCGCCTTTATCCATTGTAACTTGTTCCAGAATTTCAGATGCATAACAGCAGACCTCCTGATATGTAAGAACTTGTCTTCACAAGCGTATACACGTGTCTTTTCGGCAAATTTTGCTGCATACTGCGT
>UQYK01000055.1 GCA_900545285.1 uncultured Ruminococcus sp. | reverse complement strand
CTGCAACAAAATTATGCTCGAAAATCCACATATATTTCTTATGAAGACAGGTTCTAATAAAAGCAATCTGTTTCTGCGGCAGCGCAGAACATGAGGAAAAGGAGTTTTGAGTTATGGCAAAGGATATCAAGTATAATGCAGATGCAAGAGACGGTCTGATTGCCGGTATCGACAAGCTGGCTGACACTGTAAAGATCACACTTGGCCCGAAGGGCAGAAACGTTGTTCTGGACCGGGAATTCGGCGCACCGCTGGTTACCAATGACGGCGTTACCATTGCAAAGGACATTGAACTGGAAGATCCGTTCGAAAACATGGGCGCACAGCTGGTTCGTGAAGTTGCAACCAAGACCAACGATGCCGCTGGTGACGGTACCACAACCGCAACCGTTCTGGCACAGGCAATCATTCACGAGGGTGCAAAGAACATCGCTGCCGGTGCAAACCCGATGGTACTCCGCAAGGGCATTGCAAAGGCTGTTGACACCGCAGTAAAGGTCATTCAGGATAATTCCAAGGTGGTAAACGGCACAGAGGATATTGCAAGAGTTGCAACCATTTCCTCCGCAGACGAAAATGTCGGCAAGCTGATTGCAGAGGCTATGGAAAAGGTTTCTACTGACGGCGTTATCACCATTGAAGAAGGCAAGACTGCGGAAACCTACAGCGAAGTGGTAGAAGGCATGCAGTTCGACCGCGGCTATATGTCCCCGTATATGATCACAGACCGGGAAAAGATGAAGGTTGTTTATGATGATGCCCTGGTATTCATTACCGACAAGACCATCAGCAACATTCAGGACATTCTGCCGATGCTGGAGCAGATCGTCAAGATGGGCAAAAAGCTCCTGATCATTGCAGAAGATATCGAAGGTGAAGCACTGACCACCATTATTCTGAACAACCTCCGCGGCACCTTCAAGTGCGCAGCAGTAAAGGCTCCGGGCTTTGGTGACAGAAGAAAGGAAATGCTCCAGGATATCGCAATCCTCACCGGCGGTACTGTTCTCTCCTCTGATCTGGGTATGGAACTGGCAGACGCCAGCATCGAAATGCTGGGTAAGGTAAGCCAGGCTGTTATCGACAAGGAAAACACCATTTTGGTTGGCGGCGCAGGCACTTCTGACGCAATCAACGAGAGAATCACCGAAATTAAGAACCAGATCGCTGCTTCTACCTCTGACTTCGACAAGGAAAAGATGCAGGAGCGTATTGGCAAGCTGTCCGGCGGCGTTGCAGTCATCAAGGTTGGCGCTGCTACAGAAGTAGAAATGAAGGAAAAGAAGCTGCGGATTGAAGACGCTCTGTCTGCAACAAAGGCTGCTGTAGAAGAAGGCATCGTTGCCGGCGGCGGTACTGCACTGATCAATGCAATCCCGGCTGTTGAAAAGCTGGTTCCGTCTCTGGACGGCGACGAAAAGACCGGTGCAAAGATCGTTCTCCGTGCACTGGAAGCACCGCTCCGTCAGATCGCTGCAAATGCTGGTCTGGAAGGCAGCATTATCGTAGATAAGATTCGCCGCAGCCGCAAGGTTGGCTATGGCTTTGATGCATACAACGAGACCTACTGCGATATGATGAGCAGTGGTATCGTAGACCCGACAAAGGTTACCAGAAGCGCTCTGCAGAATGCTGCATCCATCGCTTCTATGGTTCTGACCACAGAAAGTGCCGTTGCAAACATTCCGAAGGAAGAACCGGCAGCAGCAGCTCCGGCAGCAGGCGGCATGGGCGGTATGTACTAATCCCCTGAAACGCACACCATCATTCCCTTTTTAGTTTTTAGAAAAGCCGAAACCCGGCAGCCATCTGAAAAAGGCTGCCGGGTTTCGGCTTTTCCTGGTACAAACGCGCTGGCCTTCTGGCACAGCATAAAGCACACATACAAAACCGCCGCAGTCTGCCCGATTTCTTTCCGGCAGGCTGCGGCGGTTGTATTCTTTTCAAAAGTCCGTACAGGACACGTTATAAAAGCCAGGAAAGGGTTATGCCTGCGGCTGTGATTTCCGCTGCTGCGCCTTTTCCATAAAGCGCGCTGCATCCACGAGAAAGCGCTGATGGGTTCCGGTTCCGATTTCTCCGACGGTGTCTGAAACGGTAATGTGAAAGGAAATCTCTCTGCCGCAGACACCTACAATTTCCGCAGAAGCCGTTGCCACAAGGCCTTCCGGCGTAGCGGCGGTGTGGCGGATATCCAGCTTTGTTCCGACTGTCGTTTCACCCTCTTCCAGATACGGCTCCACGGCCGCACAGGCAGCCTCTTCCATAAGGGCAGCCATCATTGGTGTGGCAAACACCGGGAGCGCACCGTTCTTCACGGTACAAGCCAAATTGTCAACTGTAACCTCCGCAGATGCGGTTCCTACTGCACCAATGGTAATCGGTTTCATCCTGCATTCTCCTCTCGTGATCCGGCAGCGGTCAATTGCTGCTGGTGGTCTGGCTGCTGCCTTCCTCTGCATCTGTTTCAGAAGGATCCGGCAGAACATCCAGTGCACTGGGAGAAACAATATCTCCCAGAATCCGGTCATAGGTCAGCGTGTCCAGCTTCTGATCTGCGTCCTGTGTGGGCATATAGTTGGTGGAATACACCGGTTCTGTGATCATTTCATTCATCATAGTCTGGGTAAAGGTATCCCGCGGCGTATCAATCAGCTGCATCACCAGATATGGCGCATAGAAGGTCGATACCGGCTGATCCGGCAGCGAGCTGGTGTCCAATCCATAGTTGTTCCAGAGAATGTACTTCTGCTCGTACAGGGTACTACAGTTTTCGCTGGTGATATTCAGCTGATTGTAGATGCCGTCATCCCCCCGGAGAGACGGGAAGTGGTCACCCACAAAGAGCACAATGGTCGGCTCATCCATCTTCGACAGACGCTCCAGGAAGTCTGCCAGGCCGTCTGCGGAGTGCTGTATCCGTGACAGGTAGTTGATGAATTCATCGCTGCTGTCCCCGTCAGAATAGGGCTGGTGATTCTGCATGGTTGTGGCATGGAGATAGAGCGGCTCATCGCTGGACGCAATCAGGGACTCAATCTGATTATAGACCACATTGTCGTCAATATACTCCCCATAGGTGCTGACAGGCACAGTAAAGTCATTTTCGAAGATCATGGTGTCGAAATTAAACTGTCCGTAGATCCGCTTCCGGCTGTAGAAGCTGCTCTGGAACGGATGCACATAGGCAGTTGTATAGCCCCAGCTCTTGTAGTAAGAAGGAACTGTGGGCTGCTGCCGGGTGAGAAGCATCCGCTGGGGCATATTCGGATCGTTCAGAGACTTTACCGGAAGGCCAAACAGCAGCTCAAACTCTGTCCGGACGGTATAGCTGGCATAGGTGGGCACAATCAGCGTTCCCTCATAGCCCATGTCAGCGGCACGATCCAGGCCGGCATAGTACCGATCCAGATCGGTATATCCCAGTTCTGACAATTCCTTGGAAAATGCCCGGAAATCCGCGAAGGATTCGGACATAATCTCAATTACATTGGGGTGGACTTCTTCCTCAAAGTTGGACTCCGGCACCTCTTCTGCCAGGTACTGTTCTACCGTGCCATCGCTGTCCTTTTTATAATCGGACGGTTCTTCCAGCTGGTTCGACAAATTTTCTGAGCCAGTCTGCATAAAAAATGCCAGGAAGCCGTTATTTTCAAATTTTTCGTTCAGAATAAAGGTATTGTCTGCCTCTTTGGTATCCACCTGAAACAACGCGTAAACCGGCTGAGAAATGGCCGGCACGGTAACAACCATGACACACGCAATCAGGCAGGCCAGTCCCGGCACCAGGCGCTTGCGCAGCTTTACCCGCATTTTCAGCCGTGGATTAAACCAGAAGGCCAGCAGAATAAACGCAATGCAGATCACCAGGTACAGCACCAGCCGCGGCGTAATCTTAATATACGCAAAGGAAGTCAGACTCTTTAAACTTCGCGCCAGCTTCATGTCTGTCATAATCAGGTGGTTTCCGTTGGTGTTGTATTTAAACAGCTCCGTAATACTCAGCGCCATGTACAAGATGCTCTCCAGCAGCATGGAAAACCACCCGGAGCGGAAGAGCAGCAGCGCCCCGATAAAGATCAGCGCCGCAATCAGCACATTAAAGAGCATGATGGTCGGGTGGTCCGCAATAAACAGCACCAGCTTACTGGGATATTTGTCCTGATTCAGCTCTGCCATGCACACGATAAAAATCGGATAAATCAACAGCAGCAGCCGGTTTGTCATCGGAAAACGCAGGGTGTTATACGAGCGCTTTTCATGAACGGAACAAAACCAGGCGCGGATGGAGGAAAACCGTTCTTCTTTTGTTTGCTTCTGTCCCATTGTTCTGTATCACCTTAGTTTCAAAATTCAACCTTTGTTTCCACCGGTACAGGGCAAACGTCTGTTCCGGTGCCAACAGCTTCTAAAAAAGCACTGCATTCCGGCAATGCATTCCCGTCCAAGCAGCATGCGTTTTTGCGAAATCGCAGCGCGCAGCACCTCTTCTACAGGAGCACCCCTTCATATTACAGTACTACATCTACTATACCATAATTTTATCTTTTTCGCAATAGGTCTCACGCAATCCTCACCGGATTTTCATGAGATTTGTGCTTTCTATTGGAAAGCGCGCAGAATATCCCCGGCTTTTTGTGCAAAAGTGCAGATACTCAGATGCACAAAAAGCCCCCATTTACCGGAAGATTTTGCCCTGTGATATAGGCCGCCCGGGGAGAGGCCAGAAAGCACACAGCCTGTGCCACATCCTCCGGCGTGCCCAGACGTTCCAGCGGCGTTTCTTCGGCCAGGGCATCTAGAGTCTCTTTTCCCAGGGGCGCGGTCATATCTGTGAGAATGGTTCCCGGAGACACGGCGTTCACCCGGATGCCGGACGGCCCGACCTCCTTGGCCAGCGCCCGGACAAATGCCAGCACAGCCCCCTTGGTGACGGAATAGTCCACCTCGCAGGAAGCGCCGGTCTCCCCCCACATGGAGGAAACCGCCACGATGCTGCCGCTGTGCCGGGACAGCATCGACGGCAGGAGCGCCCGGGTCAGTTCCACAACCGCAGTCAGATTGACAGCATAGAGCCGGCGCACCTGTTCTGCCGGCACACATTGAAACAGGTTCTGCACCGAGCACGCCGCATTGTGCACCAGGACATCAATCTGTCCCATCTGCGCCAGAATCTGCTCCGCCAGCGCCGGAATCGCCGCTGTATCTGCCAGATCTGCCGACAAAAACGAACCCCCCAGCTGCTGTAGTTCCGGAGAAGGTGTGCGGCTGATTCCCGTCACCTGATATCCCTCTTCTGTCAGCTGTTTTGCAATCGCCGCGCCAATTCCCCGTGACGCGCCTGTCACCAGCGCTGTTTTCAGCATATGCATCTGCTCCTTTCCGTTATGCCTGTGAAACAATTCTGTGTTGCATTATAGCACAACTGCGCCGTTTTCGTCAAGGTGCATATTTCCCCAGAATATGCAAAAGGAGCCTCCCCCACGGGAAAAGCTCCTGCGCGAATGATTCTTTAAGAACCTGTCTTCATAAGAAATGTATGTGGATTTTCGAGCGTAATTTTGTTGCAGACAAGGCAAAAATGCGCAGGCGGGCTGTCGCCCGGCAAGTATTTTTCACGCAGTATGCAGCAAAATTTGCCGAAAAGACACGTGTATACGCTTGTGAAGACAGGTTCTAAAATGTCGGCTCACTGCTGCCGCAAATGGAGTACCACTTACAGTCTCCGCAGATCTCCGGCAAAAGTGCCCGGTCAAAAATATGAGTATGCACTGCGTCACAAAACGCCTGCCAGGTCATTTTCTGCCCCGGCAGCAGACCGCAGCAGTGCAGCACCGCCGTATCATACCGCCGCACCTGCTCTGCCGTGTCACACACATGGGACTGATTGTGGGGACAGCAGGCACAGATACAGTCCTCCCCCACCGTCAGCGTGATCTCCGGATTTTCCCGGTGAAACCATGCAATCTTCTCTGCCAGGTTCCGGGTAAATGCAGCGCTGTAGCCGTGGCCGCAGAAAAATGCGGTACACAGGCCGTGATGCGGCCGGAGTTTAACCATTGCTCCGTACCAGATGCTTCGGAATCCGCTTTGCCAGAAGGATTGCCAGCGCAATCTTTACGCAGTCCGGCAAAATAAACGGGAATACGCACCAGCCCAGCGCGGTCATCAGGCCAACTGCACCGGTGGTACGGGCGTATACCAGCATAAACCAGGCAGTACCAAAGGCATAGCACACAACAAGTCCCAGTGCCATGGCAAGGATCATCACCGGCAGCTTATTCCCGAAGAAGTGAGTAATGGCCCAGTACAGCAGTGCGGTAAACAAAAATCCGATGATGTAGCCACCGGTTGTTCCCAGCAGTACCCCAACGCCGCCGCTGAATCCGGCAAAGACCGGAACACCGACTGCACCTAATATAATATACAGCAAAACAGAAATCGTTCCGTTCTTTCCGCCCAGAATTCCCAGCGTGCAGAATACGGCAAAGGTTTGCAGGGTAAACGGCACTGTCAGCGAAATCTGAATCCAGGAACAAATGGCAATAATCGCCGCAAACAGCGCGATCTGCACCATTGCCACGATTTTTCGATGCTGTGAGCCGGACGCTGCTGTTTTTTCTCCGGCGGAAATGGTTTCCTGTACTTGTTCTTTCATAGGTAATTCCATCCTTTCGGCGTGTTGTTCTGTCACCAATTTTCAAAAATTACAGGTGACAAACGATATTATACCATAGTTTTACCGATGTGTCAACTATATATTGCATGACAAAAAGGTGACATTTTTTCAATTTGTGCGGAAACGATTGAAATTTGTACATATTTTCTATAATTTAAGACGCTATTTTGTGCATATCTACAAAGTTTGAAAAATGGCTTGACAATCGAGTGGAATCATGGTAAATTTATATTAGCACTCAGAGACAATGAGTGCTAACACTTGAAAAGCGAATCTGCCAGAAAGGATGGTTGACGTGGATGCGAGAAAACGAAAGATTTTATCCGCAGTGGTAGATTTGTATATCCGCACCGGTGAACCGGTGGGATCCAAAACGATCTCACAGCTGCCGGACATTACCGTTTCGGCGGCAACTGTCCGAAACGACATGGCAGTGCTGGAAGAGCTGGGCTACTTAGAGCAGCCCCACGCCTCCGCAGGACGTGTTCCTACGTTCAGCGGCTATCGGATGTATATTGAAGAAATCGGCGCTGACACCCGCCTCCCGGAAGAAGAACGGGAACGGCTGGATGAAATGCTGGGAGATGAGTCCCAGCTCACAGAAGATCTGATTTTGCAGAGTGCCACAACCGCACTTTCTCAGATCACAAAATGTGCAACCGTGGTTTCTAACCTGGCTCCGAAATATTCCGTTATTACAAAGGTAGACGTTGTGCCCACCGGAAAGCGGATGTATGTGGTGCTTCTGATCACCTCGGACGGCAAGATTAAGAACCGCGCCTGCCGCTTACAATTTGACCTGACGCACGAACACATGGAATTCTTCAAGCATTTCATGGAAGAAAATCTGGAGGGTGTCTCGATAGCAGATCTGTCCGAAGAAAAAATGGATCAGATGGTGACTGCGCTAGGCACTTACATGATGACGCTGAGTCCCCTGGTGCAGGGCATCTGCGAAATGTCCAAGGATCTGCAAAAAAATGAGCTGTATGTCAGCGGCGAGCAGAACCTCTTCTCCTGTGAGGAACTGGACAAAGCAGAGGTCGCAAAGTTTGTGATGCACAAGCAGGATTTGTCTCAGCTGCTGGACGACTCGTTCCAGGGCATCAAGGTGATGTTCGGAGAAGAGGGCAGCGACTTTGTCATCGGGAACTCCAGCATGATTGTGTCAAAATATCAGAAGGGAGACAAGACCGCAGGTTCCCTGGGTGTCATCGGTCCCATGCGGCTGAACTATGCAAAGGTCATCCCCTACATTGAATATTTTACGGAAAAGATCTCTCATCTGATTTCAGAAGAGGAACCGGATCCCCCGGAGCTGGAACTCATCCAGAAGCCGGAGCAGCCGGCAGAATCATAGAAAGGATGTGTCTGACATGGAACATGAAAAGGACAATCTGAAACAGGAAGCCGAAACCACAAAGCCGGAGGAAGCAAAAACCGCTGCTGCCGAAGAAGCTGCACCGGAAGCCGCTCCTGCCGCTGAAAAGGAACCGGTTAAGGACGATAAAAAGAAAAAGAAAAAGGATCTCAAGGATGCCCTGGCACAGAAGGACGCAGAGCTGGCCGATCAGAAAGATCAGCACCTGCGGCTGATGGCAGAGTATCAGAACTATCGGAACCGCACCGCCGAGGAAAAGAAAAAAATCTACGGAGATGCAAAGGTGGACTGTGTCAAGGAACTGCTGAACGTCATGGACAGCTTTGAACGGGCACTGGAAGCACCGTGTGCCGATGAGAACTATAAAAAAGGTGTGGAGCTTACCTTCGCACAGATTCAGAAAGCATTTGAAAAGCTGGGCGTTACAGAGATTGCTGCACTGGGCGAAACCTTCGATCCCAAGGTGCACAACGCCATCAAGCAGGTGGACGACAGCGACTTTGAAAGCGACAAGGTCTGCGAGGTATTCCAGAAGGGCTATTTGCTGGGTGACCGGCTGATCCGTCCGGCAATGGTTGCTGTTTCTGTGTAGGCCGAAAGGAGGCAGAAGCGTGAAGAAAAAGACCGCGTCTCTGGTAACGGCAGCCATGCTGCTGACAATGGCATGGATGACCGGTTGTGACTCCGGAAAGCTGGAGCAGTCCTCCGGCGAGAGCACTGCCGCACCGGTGGAAACAACTGCTGAATCCGTGGCTGATGCACCGGAGGAAACCACAGGTGCTGACGGCTCCGGAGACAACATTCAGGTTTTTGCATCCAGTCTGGATTTTGAAGCTGCCATGGCAGAACAGTATCCGGAGGTGCTCCTCTATGAGCCGCCGGAAAGCTTTACCGCGCAGTGGAATCTACAGCAGATTCTTCTCCTGGCAGATGAAAAAACGCCGTTTTACACCCAGCAGTTCAGCCGGGAGGATGCACAGGCCGGAACAGAGACTGTAGAAATTCAGGTGTATTTTCTGAACTCCTACACCTCTGCGGAAGAAGGCTTTCAGGACTTTTTCCAGACGGCAGGCGGCTATACGCTGGCCTCGGCAGTGGATCAGGGCTGCTGCATCATAACCGATACGGCACAGCAGCGCAGCATGCTCTGCGGCATCACCACGGACAGCACCTTCCTCTACCGGGTGGATGCTTCCCGCACCGATGCACAGGGCACACAGACCGGATTTTCAGAAACAGAGCTGACCGCACTGCGGCAGGAACTGATGCTCTAAAATCCCTGTCCGAAAGGACAGTTAAAATAAAATGTATGAAATCTGCCCGTCCGGAAAAAATCGGACGGAGATAGAGAAAGGAAGAGATTACTATGGGAAAAATTATTGGTATTGACCTGGGTACAACAAACTCTTGTGTCGCTGTTATGGAAGGCGGCAACGCAGTTGTCATCCCGAACGCAGAGGGTGCAAGAACAACACCGTCTGTTGTCGGCTTCTCCAAGACCGGCGAGCGTCTGGTAGGCCAGACTGCAAAGCGGCAGGCAATTGCAAACCCGGAGCGCACGATTTCTTCAATCAAGCGTCACATGGGCAGCGATTATAAGGTTGCAATCGACAATAAAAAGTATACACCGCAGGAAATTTCTGCAATGATCCTGCAAAAGCTGAAAACAGATGCAGAAGCATATCTGGGACAGCCGGTAACAGAAGCCGTTATCACCGTTCCGGCATACTTCACAGACTCTCAGCGGCAGGCAACCAAGGACGCAGGACAGATCGCCGGCCTGAATGTAAAGCGTATCATCAATGAGCCGACTGCTGCTGCACTTTCCTACGGCATTGATAAGGAAGACGACCAGAGAGTTATGGTATATGACCTGGGCGGCGGTACGTTCGATGTTTCTATCATTGAGATGGGTGACGGCGTACAGCAGGTACTGGCAACTGCCGGTAACAACCGTCTGGGCGGCGATGACTTCGACCAGAGAATCATCAACTGGATGGTAGATGAATTCAAGAAGACCGAAGGCATTGACCTCTCTGCTGACAAGATGGCAGTACAGCGTCTGAAGGATGCCGCAGAAAAGGCAAAGATCGAACTGTCCTCCACCACCACAACCAACATCAACATCCCGTTCATCACCGCAGACGCAACTGGTGCAAAGCATCTGGATATGAACCTGACTGTTGCAAAGTTCAATGAACTGACCAAGGATCTGGTAGATGCAACTATGGGCCCGGTTCAGCAGGCTCTGTCTGACAGCGGCCTGTCTGCTTCTGAACTGAACAAGATCCTGATGGTCGGCGGTTCTTCCAGAATCCCGGCTGTACAGGAAGCAGTTCGCCAGAAGCTGGGCAAGGAACCGTTCAAGGGCATTAACCCGGATGAATGCGTAGCACTGGGTGCCGCATATCAGGGCGGCGTCCTGGGCGGCGACGTCAAGGATGGTCTGCTGCTGCTGGACGTTACACCGCTGTCTCTGGGTCTGGAAACCATGGGCGGTGTCTGCACCAAGATCATTGAGCGGAACACCACAATCCCGACCAAGAAGAGCCAGATCTTCTCCACCGCTGCTGACAATCAGTCTGCGGTAGATATCGTTGTCCTCCAGGGTGAACGTGAATTTGCCAAGGATAACAAGCAGCTGGGCACCTTCCGTCTGGACGGCATCGCTCCGGCTCCGAGAGGAGTACCGCAGATCGAAGTAACCTTCGATATCGACCAGAACGGTATTGTACACGTTACTGCAAAGGATCTGGGCACCGGCAAGGAACAGGATATCAAGATCACTGCTTCTACCAACATGTCCAAGGATGATATCGACAAGGCTGTCAAGGAAGCAGAACAGTATGCCGAAGAGGATAAGAAGCGCCGGGAAGACGTGGACACCAAGAACAATGCAGAAAGTCTGTGCTTCCAGTGCGAAAATGCACTGAAGGAATTCGGTGACAAGGTAGACGCTGCGGATAAGTCTGACATTGAAGCCAAGATCGCTGATCTGAAATCCGCTCTGGGCGGCAGCGACAGCGCAGCAATCAAGGAAAAGTCTGACGCACTCCAGCAGGCATTCTATGCACTGTCCTCCAAGATGTATCAGCAGAACGGCGGTCAGCCGGGCGCAGATCCGAACATGGGCGGCGCAGGTGCCGGATTCGGCGGCGGCAGCGCTCCGAACAACGGCGGCGGCAACGATGACGGTGTTGTAGACGCTGACTTTAAGGAAGTCTAAAAAATCAAAGGTATTCTTGCACCGCAGTGTGTGAGAAACCGGCATAAATTTTCAGGAGCGGCTGCCGCAAACAAGCCGCAGCGCTTCTGAACACGGTGACGGGGCAGGCTTCGGCTTGTCCCGGCATCGCTGTATCACGAGCAGTCCGATTCTGTGAGGCTGCTTTTCAGAAAGGAGCCAGCAGACATGGCAGAAAAACGGGATTATTATGAAGTGCTGGGGCTGAAAAAAGGTGCTTCTGAGGACGAAATCAAGAAAGCCTTTAAAAGCATGGCCCGGAAATATCACCCCGATCTGCACCCGGATGACAAGGAAGCAGCTGAAAAGTTCAAGGAAATCAACGAGGCCTATGAGGTGCTCTCGGATTCTGAAAAACGGGCACGCTATGATCAGTTCGGCCATGCCGGCGTAGATCCCAACTATGGCGGCGGCGCAGGTGCAGGCGGATTCGGTGGTTTCGGCGGATTTGGAGATGTAGGCGATATTTTCGACAGCATTTTCGGCGGCGGATTCAGTGGTTTCGGCGGCGGCCGGAGCACCGCTTCCAGCGCAAATGCCCCCCACCGGGGCGGCGATGTCAATGCCAATGTGACCATTGACTTTATGGAAGCCTGCAAGGGTGCAAAGAAGAAAATGCGCGTCACCCATATGGTAAAATGCGATCAGTGCAGCGGCACCGGCGCAGATGCCAACACCAAAACCAGCAGCTGTACTGAGTGTCACGGACAGGGCTCTGTCCGGGTAAACCAGCGGACACCGTTTGGCGTTATCTCTACTACAAAGGTGTGCCCGCGGTGCGGCGGCAAGGGCAAGATTGTCACCAATCCGTGCAGTAAGTGCCGGGGCAGCGGCCGCCAGCGCGTCACCACAGACATTGAACTCAAGATTCCGGCCGGAATCGACAACGGACAGATTCTCCGCGTCAGCGGACAGGGGGATGCCGGACTGAACGGCGGCCCGAACGGAGATCTGAACGTTTCCGTTACCATTCGGCCCCATGAACTCTTTACCCGCAGCGGCAACGATATCTTCTGTGAGATTCCGATTTCCTATGCACAGGCTGTCCTGGGTGACAAGGTGACCGTGCCCACCATCAAGGGCAAGGTAGAATATGAGATTCCGGAAGGCACACAGAGCGGTACGAAGTTCCGTCTCCGGGGCGAAGGCGTAAAGTATTTAGGCCGGGAATCTTACGGCGACCAGTATGTTACAGTTGTTGTAGAAGTGCCGAAGCGGCTGACCAAACAGCAGAAGGAACTGCTGAAAAAGTTTGATGACTGTCTGGAAGAAAAAAACCAGGCGAAGCGTCAGAACTTCTTTGAAAAATTAAAGCGGCGCTTTGAAGCGTAACGCAAAAAGAAAAAGGACTGTTGCCGGCTCTGGCAGCAGTCCTTTTTGCGGTATCTGTGATTTTAGAACCTTTCTCCACAAGAAATATATGTGGATTTTTGAGCATAATTTTGTTGCAGACAAGGCAAAAATACGCAGGCGGGCTGTCGGTCGCA
>UQYK01000054.1 GCA_900545285.1 uncultured Ruminococcus sp. | reverse complement strand
GTAACAAAATTCTTCGAACATCTGCGGAGAATTGTTTGAACGCCTGGAACCGTTCCAGAGCTAGACAAAGTTCCAAGCAGTCTACAGCATCAAATTGCACTTGGCTTGACAATCTATCAGCATAAAGTTCATCATATCACTTTGTACAAATTAATCGCTTACAATTCTATAAATCTTTGCACTTGTAAAACAAACGCAGGATAAACACTGTTATCTGTCTACAACAATACAGATGGATTAAAGCAGCTGGAAGATTTTTTAAATAACAATCAATAACACAAACACAAAAAGCCACTTTCCTAAAGGAAAGTGGCTTTGCTACTAATGAGAAAAGATTTTATTTTACTCTCACCCAGTACTACTCTAGCTTAATTTTGATAATTCTGTGCGATACATTCTGCACAGCGCAATCCATCTACTGCCGCAGACGTGATTCCACCAGCGTAGCCGGCACCTTCTCCGCAAGGAAACAATCCCTGCAAAGAAACAGATTCACAGTTTTCTGCATGCCGCACAATACGAACTGGCGAAGAACTCCTGCTTTCAACGCCTGTCAGTACAGCGTCCGGCATTGCAAATCCATGAATTTTTCGATCCATTTGCGGTATTCCAAGCCGAAGCGTTTCCGTCACAAATTGCGGTAAATATACGTCTGGTGATGCTAAATAAACACCCGGCCGGTATGAAGGTTCTACTGAACCAAGTGATTCTGGTGTTGCTCCTGCCAGAAAATCGCGCACTGTACAAACTGGAGCTGCAAATGTTCCGCCTCCGGCAAGAAATGCCTTTTTCTCTATTTCTTCCTGAAAATACATCCCAGTAAGTGGATGTTCACCCTTCAAGTCAGACGGCGAAACGCCCACCAAAAGCGCGCTATTTGCATTTTTTCCATCTCTGGCATAATAACTCATGCCATTTACAACAAGGTAATCTTTTTCAGAGGAAGCAGCAACAACCTCTCCCCCGGGACACATGCAAAATGTGTACATACTATGACCATTTGGAAGATGTACCACCAGCTTATAATCTGCTGCCGGAAGCAACGGCGGCTCGGCCGGACGGCCATACATGGCACGATCAATTACTTCCTGTGAATGTTCAATTCGAACCCCAACTGCAAAACTTTTTTGAATTAGCTGAATACCATCTTCATATAGAGTGGAAAAAACATCCCGTGCGCTGTGCCCTACTGCTAAAATACACTGAGAAGCCGCGATTTCATACGTTTTTCCATTTTGCGTATAGGCAACACCGGTTAATTTTCCTTGCTTCTGATAGATTTCTTTCAGGCAGGAATGGAAGCGTATTTCACCGCCCTCTTTTTGAATTTCCATACGCATATTCCGAACAACATCCACCAAACGATCTGTTCCGATATGCGGCTTGGAAAGGTACAATATTTCTTTCGGTGCACCATGTTTCGTAAAAGTCTCCAATACAAATCGAATTCGCGGATCTTTAATCCCGGTGGTCAATTTTCCATCAGAAAATGTACCTGCGCCGCCCTCCCCAAACTGTATATTACTGGATGGGTTCAGCACACCTGTTTCACGAAACAGTGCAACATCTCTCTGCCTTTCTTCTACACACGCACCGCGTTCCAGCACAATTGGGCGCAATCCAGCCTTAGCCAGATAATAGGCAGAAAACATGCCGGCCGGCCCAAATCCAACAACAACCGGCCTTGCACTTTCATTCAACTGCTTTTGGGGAATCTGATAGTGAAACGGCAGATATGGCTGTATATTGCGATCATTTTTCCATCGATTTTGTACTCTTTTTTCACATTTCAATTCTAACGCAACTGTCAAAACCTCCGTGATACGCGGCTTTTTTCTCGCATCCAGCGACTTTTTCAGCAAAGTACAGGACTGGATTTCACTTGACGAAATATGCAGCTTTTTTGCAACAATTTGATATAATTGTTCCTTATCCGTTCCTAGGGGAACAGAAAGATTCATCAATTTCAGCATTGTGTTTATCCTCCTATTCTTTTTTGCAGGATCCAGGAAGCTGCATTTTTTCCGGCATATTGGCCGGAACGCCAGGCCCAATCCAGGTTAAAACCGCCGCAAATGCCATGAACATCTAAAATTTCACCAGCAAAGAAAATGCCCGGGCAAAAAGACGCCTGTAAATCTCGTTTCACTGATTGAACTGAAATACCGCCGGCAGTTACCTGTGCTTCATTCCAGGTTCCTCTCCCCCACACAGGAAAGCGCCAATGCTGACACAAATAAGCCAGATTTTTCAGCTCCTCTGCATTGACCCGATAAACCGGTGCATCAAATGGAAGCAAAATCCCACAGGAACGCAGCAGCTGCATTCCTGCCTTTTTGGGAAGAAGGCCAGTCAGCCAATCTTCTAATTTCCATTGTGCGCGCACCGCGTACAATTCCCACAAAATAGCTTCCATTTGTTCCCCCGTATCCTGGGGAAACAGGTTCGCTTCAATCCATTTCAGATCAGATTCTGCACATTTTGCAGTCAAATTCATTACGCAGATTCCGGAAAGTGCATGCGACGTAAATTGAATTTCACCCTGTTCTGCTGCCAGTTCTGTTTCAGATTTTGATAAAGCTTTTACCACCCCCGGAACACGCACGCCTTTCAAAAAGCGGAGTAAACCTGGATCTGTTTCTACGGGCACTAATGCTGGCTGCATCTGCGTCATTTTGCAACCAAGCCGGGACAAAATCGGAAAAGCACAGCCGTCTGAACCAGTCTTTGGTGCTGCAAATCCCCCAGTTGAAAAAAGCAGCGCCTCTGCCGTCCAACTTTCATCTCCAATCTGCACTGAAAATCCAGATTTCTTCGGCGTTATATTGGTTACCCGACTATCACAATGCAGAAAAACATCCTCTTGTTCTGCGGTGATACGTAATGCATCCAGAACAGAAGCTGCCTGATTGCTGCTGGGATATAGCCGCCCATCCTCCTCATGACGTACGATAATCCCCATCTCTCGAAAAAATGCAACACTATCTTTCGTATTTTTCCATATTTCCGGGATATACTTACACATAGTCCCGGAATACGGATTGTTTTGCGTACCAGATCCATCATTTCCCAGGTTGCATCGGCCATTTCCGGTGGCAAGAATTTTTTTCCCGACTCTATGATTTTGTTCCGCAACGCATACAGACACCGCCGGGAAAAATCGTCTGGCTGCAACAGCGGCGGCGAGGCCTGAGGCACCGCCGCCGATAATCAAAAGATCTGTTGTTTGTTTCATCATCGCTTAGTTCTTGATGCTGTGCATCGGTGCAGGAATGCGTCCACCACGTGCAATGAATTTCGCAGAAGACTTCTTGCTCACTGGCATAACAGGTGCGCTTCCGAACAAGCCGCCAAATTCCAGCATTTCGCCTTCCTTTAAGCCTACTGCAGGAATCACACGAACTGCGGTTGTCTTGTTGTTGACCATACCGATTGCCATTTCATCTGCAATAATTGCCGAGATTGTAGAAGGCTCTACATCACCTGGAATTGCAATCATATCCAGACCAACGGAGCATACAGCTGTCATTGCTTCCAGCTTGTTTAATGTCAGTGTACCATCTACCGCTGCATCAATCATGCCGGCATCTTCTGATACCGGAATAAATGCACCGGAGAGTCCACCGACATTGGAAGAAGCCATAACGCCGCCCTTCTTTACAGCATCATTCAGCAGTGCAAGCGCAGCAGTGGTACCATGTGTGCCGCATACTTCCAGTCCCATAGCTTCCAGAATATGTGCAACACTGTCCCCTACAGCCGGAGTCGGTGCCAGCGACAAGTCTACAATACCGAACGGAATGCCCAGCATCTGTGATGCCTTTGCGCCAACCAGCTGACCCATACGGGTGATTTTGAAAGCAGTTTTCTTAATGATATCTGCAATCTGATCAATAGAAGCATCTGGGTACTTGGAAATTGTAGAGCGAACAACGCCCGGTCCGGATACACCTACATTGATAACGCAATCCGGTTCACCCACACCATGGAATGCTCCGGCCATAAACGGATTATCCTCCGGCGCATTGCAGAATACAACCAGCTTGGACGGGCCAACACACTGACGATCTGAAGTCAGCTTTGCCGATTCCAGTACGATTTCACCCATGAGCCGAACGGCATCCATATTGATTCCGCTTCTGGTAGAGCCAACATTTACAGAAGAGCATAGTCTCGTGGTAACATCCAGCGCCTCTGGAATGGAACGGATCAGCTCCAGGTCACCTGCGCTGAAGCCCTTATGTACCAGTGCAGAATATCCGCCTACGAAATTGACACCACAGGTTTCTGCTGCACGCTGCAGCGCCATTGCGAATTTCACCGGATTTTCTTTCGGGCAAGCAGCAGCCAGCATTGCAATCGGGGTTACTGCAATTCGCTTGTTGATGATCGGAATGCCGTATTCCTTTTCAATTTTTTCGCCGGTTTCCACCAGCTTTTCTGCTTTTCTTGTAATCTTGTCATAGACCTTGTCACAGGCCTTGTTGATATCCGGATCAATACAGTCCAGCAAAGAAATACCCATTGTAGTTGTACGAATGTCCAGGCACTCATCCTGAATCATTCGAATCGTTTCCAGGATATCTCCTGCATTAAACATAGTACTATTCATAATTCACTCTTCTCCTGCTTTTAAATACGGTGCATTGCATTGAAAATATCTTCATGCATAGTATGAATGGAAAGTCCCAATGTTTTTCCCAGTTCACCCAGTTCATCGCTCAGCTGTGTGAAATCAGTGGTCATCCCAGTGATATCCACCATCATAATCATTGCAAACATATCCTGCAACACGCTCTGTGTAACTTCCAGAACATTTGCCTCATACTTAGCACAAACACCGCTTACCTTATGCAAAATTCCTACATTATCCTTACCAATTACAGTAATTACAGCACGCATCTCAATCAAATCCTCCAATTATTATTGTTTTATTTTTATTGTTACTTGGAAAGCAGCTTTTTCATCCGCTGCATTGCTTCTTTTGTCTTTTCTCTGTCGCCAAATGCCGTCAGACGGAACCAGCCTTCGCCATTTTTTCCGAAACCTTCACCCGGTGTACCAACCACTGCGATTTCATGCAGCAGATAGTCGAAAAATTCCCAGCTGGACATACCGTTCGGGCACTTGAGCCAGATGTACGGAGAGTTCTTTCCGCCGGTATACTGAATGCCCAGTTCCTCCATTGTTTTTGCAATGATCGCAGCATTCTCCTGATAATATGCAATGTTTTCATGAATCTGCTTTAAGCCTTCTTCTGTGAACACTGCTGCTGCTGCGCACTGTACCGGATAAGAAACACCGTTAAACTTGCTTCCCTGTCGTCTGCCCCAGATCTGTGCAATGCTTACATCTGTTCCGTCAGAAGCAGTTACATGGAGTGCAGTCGGAATAATGGTATAGCCGCAGCGCATACCGGTAAAGCCTGCTGTCTTTGACAGAGAGCACATTTCAATAGCACATTCCTTTGCACCTTCTACTTCATAAATGCTGTGCGGAACTGCCGGATCCGTGATAAATGCCTCATATGCTGCATCATAAATGATGATTGCTTTATTTTCCTTGGCATAGGCAATCCATTCTTTCAGTTGTTCTCTTGTATAAGCAGAACCAGTCGGATTATTCGGAGAACAGAGGTAAATCAGGTCTGCATGAACAGACGGATCCGGCATTGCTGCAAAACCGTTCTCTTCATTGGAATCTGCATAGATGATTGTTCTGCCGTTCATCTTATTGGAATCTACATAAACCGGATAAGCCGGATCTGTAATCAAAACAATATTGTCATCGCCGAAAATGTCTACGATATTTCCGCAGTCACTCTTTGCACCATCATTTACGCGAATTTCATCCAGTTCCAGTGATACACCGTATTTTGCATAGTATCCGGCAATTGCCTTCTTCAAGAAATCATATCCAGAACCACTGTCCTCATAGCCTCTGAATGTTTCTTTTACGCCCATTTCGTCGGCGCCTTTTTTCATAGCTTCTACGCAAACCGGTGCGATCGGAAGCGTAACATCACCAATGCCCATACGAATCAGCGGTGCATTCGGATTTTCTGCCAGAAAAGCATTTACTTTCTTTGCGATATTGATAAACAGGTAATTCTTTTCCAGCTTCAAAAAATTCTCATTAATTGTTGGCATGATAAATCTCCCTTTCTGTTTTTTACATTAATTATAAACCCAAAACATCCGTATTTATTCCAAAGAATCTGCTTATAGTCACTAATAAAAGCAGATTCTGTCTATACTTTAAAGCTTCGGATATTCCATTTTTCCTTCAAAGACATAGGTGGCAGGGCCAATCATGGTGACAGTATCATCCTCATGATAGATAATACGCAAATCACCACCGCGCAAATGCACCAGAATTTCTTCTTCTTTTTTGCAGTAACCGTTTAAAACAGCTGCTACCACAGTAGCACAAGTACCGGTACCACAGGCAAATGTCTCTCCGCTTCCTCGTTCCCACACCCGCATTTGCAGTGTGTGTGCATCAATCACGCGAACAAATTCTGTATTCACGCGATCCGGGAACAGCGGATGATGCTCAAAAGAGGGCCCGATTTTTTCCAGATCCAGAGAATCAATCTCCGGCAGGAAAACAACAGCATGGGGATTCCCCATAGAAACACAGGTCATAGCATACTCTGTGCCATCCACTGTTACTGGCTGTGCAATAAAGCGGTCTAACGGGGAATCTACCGGTATTTCCTTCGGAACCAGAATTGCCTTTCCCATATCTACTTTTACGCTTTCGATTTTTCCGTCTGCGCCTGGGTATAATGTCAGGTACTTGATTCCGGAATTGGTTTCCAGAGAAATTTCCGTTTTTGTAGTCATGCCCATATCATAGACATATTTTCCGATGCAGCGTGTTGCATTTCCGCACATCATCGCCTCTGAACCATCTGCGTTAAAAATGCGCATCCGGAAATCCGCCTTATCTGAAGGCAAAATCAAAACCAATCCGTCAGAGCCGACACCAAAACGTACATCACTTAAAAAAACAGACAGTTTTTCAGGATCAGAAACCTTCTCCTGAAAGCAGTTGATGTAAATATAATCGTTGCCGATTCCATGCATTTTTGAAAAAGTCAACATATGAATCCTCCCAACCTATGCAGTATTCTTTTCTATTATACTGGAAATTCCGGAAAAAATCAAGATATAACCTGATATTTTTTCGAATTTCGGTAATTTTATGCTTCTGTCAAAGAAAAACCTTGCAAAAGAATAGTGATTGTGTTATAATAGAACAGATCATAGAATGTCTGTTTTATATGGGCATGATTCATTCCGGATGGCTTTCGTCCGGGAAAAGAAATACAGAAATGAGGGTTTGATTTTGGATTTGCAAATGATTTCATACCTGGCAGAACTGGGGAAGCTCACGTTCACACCAGAGGAAATGGAAAAAATGGCAGCAGAAATGACAGACATCATTGCAATCATGGACACAGTAAAAGAAATCGATGTGACATATGATGCAATGGCTGACAATAAAAATATCTATTTGAATGACCTGCGGGAAGACATCCATCAGGAAAGCTTCCCTACTGAAAAGATTCTGCAAAATGCAGTCAATGACGAAAATTGTTTCGTTGTGCCGAAGGTTGTAGAATAAAACGGCAAATTTCAAAAATAAAGGAGGTGCCCGTACAAACGGGCAGAATGCAATATGGACTATACGCAATTTACCATAGAAAAGCTGCGCAGCATGCTGGATCAAAAAGAAATTTCCGCAGTAGAACTGACGCAGGGATATCTGGATCGCATTGCGCAGTATGATAACACGATCCAAAGCTATATCACAGTTACGCCGGAACTGGCGCTGGAACAGGCAAAGGCTGCACAGAAAAAAATCGATGCAGGCGAAGGCAGCATTCTTTGCGGCATTCCGCTGGCAATCAAAGACAACATTTGTACAGAAGGCGTGAAAACCACATGCGCATCTAAGATGCTGGAAGATTTTGTGCCGCCGTATAATGCAACTGTTATGGAAAAGCTTCGCGCACAAGATGCCGTTATGCTGGGAAAAGTCAGCATGGATGAATTCGCTATGGGCGGTTCTACCCAAACCTCTGCCTTTGCAAAGACACGCAACCCGTTCAATACAGAATGTGTTCCCGGCGGTTCTTCCGGCGGTTCTGCTGCAAGCGTAGCCGCATCTTTTGCAGCTGCTGCGCTGGGTTCTGATACAGGCGGTTCTATTCGTCAGCCGGCAGCATTCTGCGGCGTTACCGGATTAAAGCCCACATACGGAAGAGTTTCCCGTTACGGTCTTGTGGCATTTGCTTCTTCTCTGGATCAGATCGGTCCGATTGCCAAAACAGCAAAGGACTGTGCTTATCTGTTAGGCGCAATTGCCGGATACGATCCGCATGACGGTACTGTTTCCAGACGGGAAACCGAAGATTATACCGCAAAGCTGGGAAAAGAGATTAAAGGACTCAAAATTGCACTGCCGAAGGAATTCTTTGCAGAAGGCATTGACGCAGAAGTAAAGGAAGCAGTTCTGGCCGCGGCAAAGACATATGAGGCAATGGGAGCGCAGCTGGTAGAATGCAGCATGCCCAGCCTGAAGTATGCTGTTGCAGCATATTATCTGATCGCATCTGCCGAGGCCTCCTCCAACTTGTCCCGTTATGACGGCATTAAGTATGGTCACCGCAGCAAAACCGGAGACACCTTCCAGGAGCTGATCTGCAATTCCAGAAGTGAAGGCTTCGGAAACGAAGTAAAGCGCCGGATTCTTCTCGGAAACTATGCACTTTCCAGTGGTTACTATGACGCTTACTACCGAAAGGCCATGGCTCTCAAGCAGCGGATTTCTGCTGAGTATGCACATATTTTCGAATCCTGTGATGTAATCCTGACTCCCACAACGCCGTCTGTTGCTTATGGCGTTCATGAAAATATCTCTGATCCTGTCAAAATGTATCAGTCTGATATCTGCACTGTTACCGTAAACATCGCTTCCCTTCCTGCAATTTCTACACCGTGCGGCTATAATGCATCCGGCATGCCGATCGGAATGTCCATTGTCGGAAAGCAGTTCGACGAAGCTACAATTTTACAGGTTGCAGATGCATTTGAACAGCAGTTCCAAGCTGCTGTTCCGGTATTGAAGTAAGGAGGTCACTGTTTCATCATGTCATCATATATTCCTGTTATTGGTCTGGAAATCCACGCTGAGCTCCTGACGCAATCAAAAGTTTTCTGCACCTGCGGCGCGCAGTTTGGCGGAAGTCCGAACTCCCGCTGCTGCCCGGTTTGTACTGGTATGCCCGGAACACTGCCGGTTATCAACCAAACCGCAGTAGAATATGCTGTAAAAGCCGGTATGGCACTGGGCTGTGATATCAGCAAGTTCTCTGTCTTTGACCGAAAAAACTATTTCTACCCGGACCTTCCGAAAGCATATCAAATTTCACAGTTGTACTATCCGCTTTGCCTGGAAGGAAAAGTAGCAATTGATACGCCGAATGGTCAAAAGTATATCCGCATCAATCATATCCACCTGGAAGAAGATGCCGGAAAGCTGGTGCACGATGACTTCAATGCTGTTTCTCTGGCTGACTATAACCGCTGCGGCATTCCGCTGGTAGAAATCGTAACAGAGCCGGATATCTCATCCGCAGAGGAAGCAAAGGCATTTATTGAAAAAGTTATGCTGCTGCTGCAATATGCTGGTGTCAGCGACTGTAAGATGGAAGAAGGCTCTCTCCGCTGTGATGTAAATGTTTCTATCATGCGCCCGGAGGACAAAGAACTTGGTACCCGTGCGGAAATCAAGAACATGAACTCTCTGAAATCCATCACTCGTGCTATCAACTATGAGATCAAGCGGCAGTCCAGACTGTTGGATGCCGGAAAAAAAGTAGTGCAGGAAACACGCCGTTTCAATGAAAACAAAGGCGAAACTTCTTCTATGAGAAGCAAGGAAAATGCACATGATTACCGCTATTTCCCGGAACCAGACATTCTCCAGGTAAACTTTACGGATGAAATGCTGGATTCTATTAAGAATATGCTGCCGGAACTACCGTATAAACGCATGGAACGCTATATGAAAAACTATGGCCTTTCCAAAACAGATGCACAAATTCTGATTAATCAAAAGCGTGTTTCTGATTTCTATGACGCAGCAGTCGCAGCATATCAGGCGCCGAAAAGCATTGCAAACTTTATCATTGTTGAGCTGCTTCGCCGCGTAAATCTGGGTGAGGTTTCTATGGATGCACTCCCCTTCTCTGCAGAAGAATTTGCAGAACTGGTGAAAATGGCAGATACTGAACAGGTATCTAAAAATGATGCGAAAAAGATTCTGCGTCAAATGATCGAAACCGGTAAAAACGCAAAAACAATTGCAGAAGAATCCGGCATGCTGATTGTCAATGATACCAAGAAAGCAGAAGAAATCATTGTAAAAATTCTGGCAGAGAATCCTGAGGCTGTCAGCCAGTACCAGAATGGCGAGAAAAAAGTATTCGGCTTCCTAATGGGACAATCCACCAAAGTACTGCGTGGTGTCTGCACACCTGGCGTAATCAAGGAATTGCTGGAAGCAAAGTTAAGTGAAGCACAGGCTGCTGTTTCTGCGGACAAAACTGTATCTGATGCAAACAAAAAAGAAGAAGCAAAAGAAGTAGACTGCACACCTTTCTCCAATCCGAATCAATATGTTCCGGGCAAGAAAGACGGCATCACACAGATCGACACCAATCAGCTTCTCCACGAATTTGATTTTTCAGATGCTGCTGATCATGTAGGTGAAGAAATTTCGCTTCGTGCCTGCGTGCATAAGATCCGTCAGATGAGCGAATTCGCCTTTTTGATCCTGCGTACCGGCCGTTATCTGATACAATCTCTGTACGTACCGGATCAGTGCAAGGACTCCATCACCGGCCTGCGTGAAGGCAACTTTGTTTGGGTACGCGGTAAGGTAACCAAAAATGAAAAGGCAATCGGCGGTGTAGAACTTCAGCTTTCTGAGCTGGAAGTTATCGCAAACTGTAACGAAGAATATCCACTAAAGGTCTCCAACAAAAAGCTGGGCTGTGCGCTGGACATCAACCTAGATAACCGTTCTGTTGCACTGCGTAACATTTATGAGCGCGCGATTTTCAAGATCCAGGAAGGCGTTGTAGGCGGATTCCGAGAATTCCTCATTGGACAGGGATTTACCGAAATCCACACTCCTAAAATTGTTGCGCAGGGTGCAGAAGGCGGCGCAAATATCTTCCACCTGGAATATTTCGATAAGCCTGCATTCCTGAACCAATCTCCACAGTTCTACAAGCAGACCGCCGTGGCATTCTTTGACCGCGTCTTTGAAATTGCACCGGTTTACCGTGCAGAGAAGCACGCAACTTCCCGTCACATCAATGAATACATTGGCCTTGACTTCGAAATGGGCTATATCGACAGCATGTATGATGTTATGGCAATGGAAACTGCATGCCTGCGTTATATCATGAATTATCTGAAGGAACACTATGCATTTGAACTGGAGCTCTTACAGGCCGATGTTCCGGAAATCGGTGAGATTCCGTGTGTTACACTTCTGGAGGCAAAGGAAATTCTGGGCAATAAGGGCTCCAAGAACAAACTGGATCTGGAACCGGAAGACGAAGTCGCAATTTGTGAATATGCGAAAAAGACATTCGGCAGTGACTTTATCTTTGTCACACATTTTCCCTCTTCCAAGCCGCCGTTCTATGCAATGAATTCCAGAGAAGATCCTCGTCTGGCATATAAATTTGACCTCCTGTTCCGTGGACTGGAAATTACCAGCGGCGGACAGCGAATCCACGACTATCAGGAACAGCTGGATAAAATGCATGCACAGGGACTGGATCCGAATGATTTCAAATATTACCTGGAAGCACACAAATATGGACTTCCGCCTCACGGCGGACTGGGCATTGGCCTGGAACGTCTGGTAATGAAGCTACTTGGCCTGTCCAACGTTCGGCAGGCAAGCATGTTCCCGCGTGACATCAATCGTCTGCTCCCGTAATTTTATCCGCTAAACAGAAGCATATATTTTTCACATGAACCTGTCTGTATTTTTAGAACACATTTTCAAAAATGCAGGCAGGTTCTCCATAAACAAAAGCCTGTCTGCAATTGATTGAGGTGATTCAAATGGACGAAAAAGAATTTTATCTGGATGCAATCCGAGACGTCGTTCCGGCACACAAAGAAGAGCAAATTCAGGACGTGTTTTATTCCTTCCTGGAAATTGAGCATCTGTATGACTCCGCAATCGAGTTGGTTAAAGCACAGCTTAACATTTTTGACAATGAGTTCAGCATGCGTTTCCAACGCAATCCAATTCACAGTATTGAAAGCCGCATCAAAACACCGCAGAGCATTGTAGGAAAACTACAGCGAAAAGGCATGCCGGTCACGCCGGAAAGCGCCAGGGAAAATCTGACCGATATTGCCGGGGTTCGGGTGATTTGCTGTTACATAGATGATATCTATGCAATCGCCGATCTTCTGACGAAACACAGCGGATTTCAGCTTCGAAAAATCAAGGATTATATTCAAAATCCAAAGCCAAATGGCTACCGCAGTTTTCATATGATTCTGGACGTTCCGGTTTATATGTCTTCCGGCAAGCAGACCGCACCTGTAGAAATACAGATTCGTACCATTGCCATGGACTTCTGGGCAAGTCTGGAGCATCAGCTGCATTACAAGTCTACTGGCGATCCTAAAATTGCCGCTTCCCTGACTGGCGAACTGAAAGAGTGTTCCGAAACTATTTCAGGAATCGATCAGAAGATGCAGGACATGTTCAAAAAAATCAATTTGCTTTAAGGCATTTTATGCATAACAAAAAAGCGTTTTGCAAGGCAGATTATATTCTGCCTGCAAAACGCTTTTTTGTTTATTGTGCTGATGCAAATTAGTTTTGATTCAGTGCATTCAGCATTGTTGAAACAATATCCGAAGTAGAGATTTCACCAGAAACACGGTCTT